>CAYPUP010000008.1:7582-16367 GCA_964413795.1 uncultured Ignavibacteriales bacterium | reverse complement strand
CGGCCATAGTAAAACCGGTAGAGAGGGAAGTTGACAACGTCGCTTTTGGAGTTGGAGAAAAACTTTCCTTTGATATCAATTACGGTTTTATAAATGCCGGTTCGGCGACAATGGAAGTTACTAAACTGATAGAATACAAGGATCGTACCTGTTACCAGATTGAATCCAGAGCCAATTCCAACAGCTTTTTTTCCACTTTTTATCCGGTTGATGACAGGGTAGAGTCGATTATGGATGCGGTCGGTATGTTTAGCTGGAGATTTGAAAAAAATCTGCGTGAAGGAAATTACCGGGCGGACAGAAAGTATGAATTTGACCCGTTTAAGCAGCTCGTTTATTATCAGAAAGATACCATTGAAACTCCGCCGGCAATGCAGGATGCCTTGTCGGTTCTTTATTATGTCCGTACCCAAAATTTAAAAGTGGGCCAAAACATATTCCTTGATAATTTCACCGATGGCAAATTATATCCCTTAGAGGTGAAAGTACTCGAGGAGGAAACAATTACGGTCGAAGCCGGGACATTTGATTGTCTTGTTCTGGAGCCATTGACACAATCGGTTGGGCTCTTTAAAAACGAGGGGAGTCTCAAAGTCTGGGTAACTAATGACCGTTTAAAAATGCCGGTACTCATGAAATCAAAAATTTTAGTAGGATCAATATCCGCCGAATTGACCGATTATCAATTAGGTGAAATTGATATATTCTAAGCATGTCATCAGAAAAATCAAAAACAGAACCGATTGATCTTAATCTTATTAAGCAAGTAGAATATAAAAAACGCAATAACAAATCGAACATCTCTGATTTTGGCCGACCGGTTGAAAATATCAATGGAACGGATTTTTTTGAATCATTGCCAAAATTTCTAAAGGCGGCTGATCTTGAAGCATTTATCGATGCCGTAATAATTGCTCGTGAAAACAACAAGCCATTCCAAATGCTCCTTGGAGCACATACCATAAAAGTCGGCTTGTCACCGATTATTATAGACTTGATAAAAAAAGATATTGTCACCGGAGTTTCATTTAACGGTGCCGGTGTTATCCATGATCTGGAACTGGCCTTTTTTGGAGGGACGTCTGAGGATGTGCAAAAGGGCTTAATGGATGGCAGCTTTGGAATGGTCAAAGAGACCAGCGAACTTTTTGCCCGTGTTACTGAGTTGTCATGGAAGAATAAAATTGGATTGGGCGAGGCTGCCGGACAATTTATATCTGAGGAAAATCCACCTCAGAAATCATTGTCTGTTTTTGGTATGGCTTATGAAAACAATACCGAAGCAACGGTTCATATCGGAATTGGAACCGATATCGTTGCCCAGCATCCGAATTACGATGCGGCTAAAACGGCTGCTGCATCTCATCTCGATTTCAGGAAATTATGTGCGATTTGTTCTGAAATCGATAATGGCGGAGTTGTTGCAAATATCGGATCAGCCGTTATATTACCCGAAGTTTTTTTGAAGGCTCTGACCGTGGCGCGAAATATCAAAGGAGGAGCGGGCAAACTGACCACCGCCAATTTTGATATGATAACCCACTATCGGCCTTCGGAAAATGTTGTCAACCGCCCTACTTATAAAGTGGGCAAGGGTTACAATTTTGTAGGTCATCATGAAATAATGGTCCCGTTATTAGCCTGGGGCCTGAGACGAAAATTGAATAAGTAAATCTATCTCGGAGATTATCATGGCCAAGCTTGTTGAATGTGTCCCTAATTTTTCTGAAGGGCGTCGTCCTGAAGTTATCGATGCAATTTGCGCTGCCATCACTTCTATCGATGGTGTCGTTTTATTGGATAAGGAAATGGATTTTGACCATAACCGAGCGGTGGTTACCTTTGTTGCTCATCCCAGTTTGGCTGTTGATGCCGCCTTTGAGGGTTACAAAAAAGCGGCGGAACTGATTGATATGACCACCCATAAAGGGGAGCACCCCCGTATGGGTGCTTGCGATGTCTGCCCGTTTATTCCCATTCAGGATATGGAAATTGAAGAAGCTATCGAACTGGCCAATCAACTGGGAAAGCGGGTTGGAGAAGAGCTTCAAATTCCGGTTTACCTTTATGAAGATGCAGCAACCACCCCTAAAAGAAAAAACCTGGCTGTTGTTAGAAAAGGGGAATATGAAGGGTTGTGTGTTGATATCGGGAAAGATGAAACTCGTGTCCCGGATTATGGCCCTAATAAAATGAATCTTAAATCGGGAGCGACAGCAATCGGCGTCAGATTTCCACTGGTTGCTTTTAATGTCTATCTTGGATCGAATAATAAAGATATCGCTGACAAGGTCGCCGATGCTGTTCGTTCATTAAAAGGGGGGTATCGATTTGTAAAGGCGTTGGGATTCGAAATAAAAGAACGCAATCAGGTCCAAATCTCTATGAACCTGGTAAATTATCCCCAGACACCGATTTTCAGAGTATTTGAAACGATTAAAGCCGAAGCTGCCCGTTGGGGGGTGATGGTAACTTCATCCGAAATTATCGGTCTGGTTCCAAATGATGCCATGTTAGCTGTTTCAGATTATTATTTAAGGCTGGAAAATTTCTCGAAAGCTCAGGTTTTAGAAGAAAAGCTGGCTTCGCTTAGCGGTACGGCTGCTACGGTTAAAGAGACCTTTTATAATGAGGTGGCCTCATCATCGCCTGCTCCCGGCGGGGGATCAGTAGCTGCATCAGCCGGTGCATTGAGTGGTTCTCTGGCGGCGATGGTCTGTCGTCTCTCAATTGGTAAAAAGAAATACAAAGATGTTAAAGAAGAGCTTACAAAAGTACGTGATGAAGCTGATATTCTGAGGACTGAACTGGAAAGACTTATCACAAGCGATATGGAAGCATTTAATAAAGTGATGGTTTGCTTCAAGCTTCCCAAAGGGACAGATGAAGAAATAGCCTTTCGTGATAAAGCAATAGAAGAGGCCAATAAAAAAGCTGCCGAAGTTCCTCTGGTAGTTATGAAAAAATCTCTGGCTTGCATGAAACTGGCAAAAGTTGTAGCAGAAAAAGGGAACGAAAACTCAATCACCGATGCCGGAGTAGCGGGGTTGGTGGGTATGGCGGCAGTGGATGGAGCCGGTTATAATGTCCGAATCAATCTTACTTCAATAAATGATAAAAAGTTTGTCGAGAAGCTTATGATGGAAGTAAAATCAGTTACCGATGAGGCTCGAAAAATCGACAAAGGGATTCGTGATCTGGTTGAAAGTAAGCTCTAAATGAGACGATTTATCGATCTGCATATTCATACGATTAATTCCGACGGGATGTTTTCTCCCATTGAGGTTTTGGAAGAGGCTCGCAAAAAAAAACTTACAGCCTTTTCCATCACAGATCATGATTCGGTTGATGCTTTTTTTGAATTGGAAAATATTATTTCAGAAAATGATCCCGAGTATATCCCCGGTTTGGAATTATCGGCTACCTATGAGGAAAAAGATTTACACCTGCTTGCATATTATATTGATCCACGATCCAAACAGCTGCAGATGAAACTTGAAGAAATCAGGAATTGCAGGAACGAACGGGGAGCAATGATTGTAGAAAAACTAAATAATATGGATGTAAATGTAGACCTCAAAGATATTAAAGAAATAGCCGGTAAAGCAGCTATTGGAAGGCCGCATATCGCCGATGCAATATATCAATCAGGAGCAGTGAAGTCATATGATCAGGCTTTTCATAAATACATCGGCAGCGGCAAACCGGCATATGTAGCCAAGAAAAATTTCTGCCCGGAAGAGGCTATTTCCATGATTCATGATGCCGGCGGGGTGGCTGTACTGGCCCATCCGGCGATCGATGAAACTTATATGCATCTGGAGATGTTAGTAAAATTAGGTTTGGATGGAATTGAATGTTTCCATTCCTATCATAAGCAGAAACATACCGACCAGTTTAAGCATTTTGCTGAACGCTGGCGTCTTATAATAACCGGCGGATCGGATTTCCATGGACGCGATGGGAACTATGGAAAAATTGGTTCACAACATGTACCCGAGGAATACCTTCAGGCAATAAAAGAGAGAGCCGGAAAATGAAAGGATATTTTGTGAGGAAATTTATTTCTTTTATCACCACTATGGTAATAGTTGTAATTATTGCGATCCCGGCGTATCCATTGGATTTAGAAACGCAGCGTGAACTAATTGAAGCTTACCTTTATGTTACCGGCCAGTCAAAAGATATTTCTTCAATGGCTCTGGGGGAAGACGGTGAAATACTCCCGATAAAATGCGGTATGCCGATTGTTGCTGATTTTTATATGCATTATCAGGAGTTTGATAAACAATTATTAAAATCGTTTGGTTTAGCAGATCGGCCGCAAAGGCCTGTACTGCAGGGCGAGGAGACTTATGGAAGTCCTGATGGCTTATTCTTAATTCACTATACAAGAACCGGTCCTGACTCTGTTTATCAACCAAATGTTGATGTTAATTTAAATGGCGTTCCTGACTATGTCGATTCCGTGGCTATAATATGTGATTCAGTTTATAATATTGAGGTTAATGTCATGGGTTATCCGGCTCCGCCGGTGGATGGCTTTTATCCGGATGGGGGGGATAATCGCTATGATGTCTATTTGAAAGATATTGGTGCCGGTGTATATGGCTTGACGTATGTTGATTCCCTTTATATCGATGGTCCAGGGACATATAGAGCAACATCATTTTTAGAATTGGATAGAGACTACCAGGATTTATCTCTTTATAAAACTAAACCACTCGAAGCTGTAAAAGTAACAACCGCTCATGAATTCTTTCATATGGTTCAATTTGGGATTGATGTAACTGAAACTGAAGTTAATAATTTTGTAATCCCGCCATTAACCGCCCGTTACTGGATGGAAATGTCAGCAGTGTGGATGGAAGACGAGGTTTATGACAACATAAATGATTACAGGCTATACTTACCATATTATTTTGACGATCCGCGTAATTCTATCCAGCAATTTCGCAATTATAATGATCTTCATCCTTATGGGAGTGCAATTTTTCCCATGTTTCTTTCTGAGAAATACGGACAGGATCTCATAAAAGATATATGGCTGCGGTGCGGGGAAACCGGGGGATCAGACTTTTTGGCCTCGGCTCATCTGGCTATAGATTCGGTAAGCAATCATACCGAAAACTGGGCGTCGGCTTTTGCGGAATTTGCGGTTTGGAATTATTTCACTGGTGATAGGGCGGCTTATGCTCCATCAGGTTATGGCTACCAGGAAAGGGCCTTTTTCAGTTCATTCCCCAATACTATGTTTACAGAATATTTTGATTACTCGACTCCAATTTCAGTTGATCCTGGTAAATACAATAATCTACTCAGCCCGCGGCATAATGCCGCTCAATATGTAGTTTTTAATACCCCTCAATTATTGTCCGGAGTAGACACAAATTATTTTAAATGCTCACGCCTTAGATGTTATGATTCTACTGAAGTGAATGGTTATGAAGATTGGGATATGCGCTACCTTGATACAATTACTTGTAAACGTACTTACTGGGTTTGTAATGCTGATTCCGGTGATATATGTATGGATTCGATAGTTGTACCTGATCCTGACAGCGGTTATGACTATATTGAAATTGATACCGTGTTTGATTTATGGCCAATATTAGGAGATGGGAGATGTTTCTCCGGAGCAAAGCCAACATTCCCATTACCGTGGGGTGTCAGTTTTATTTTCCAATGGAAATCTAATCCTAATGTCTATTCTGTAGTAACACTTCCGGCCCCGGATGATTCCGCCAGCCATTTCTTTATTCCATATCCTGATTCATTCCAATCGATTACAACAATATTTACACCGGCAACATATATTGAATCATATCATATATACCGCGATCCATTATATGTTATGGATATAGGTTACTATGTAGAGGAAAACCACGGCGCACCGGATTCATCTTACGCCAATCTCCCAAGTGCTTTTTTAAAGCCGTATCCTAATCCGGCAGTCGTTAATGAAATGGGAGAAGAATTGCTCTGGTTCCAATTCCAGGTTGCAACCGATTCAATCGGGTACCCTCTGTTTGGGCGGCAGTATAATAGTGGTCAGGATCCTTATCTGGTGGTTGATATATTTACCATTTCAGGGGAGAGGGTTGCGACAATAGACGGCGTGAATTATGATGCTCCTCGTATTGGTCTTTATAATATAAGCTGGGACATGAAAAACGAAGCTGAGAAACCGGTTGCTTCGGGTGTATATATTGTATATGCCAGATTATATTCGGCTGAAAATCAGGGTGAACAGTTGGCTGAAGCGCATTCCAAGGTAGCTGTTATACGATGAACCGAAAACCGTTTTTGGTTACGCGAATAGCCCTCTTTTCTGCATTGGTATATGTGTTATCTTATGGGACATCATTTTTCCCCAATGTAAATCTGGTCTTTTTTATTGTATTCTCTTCCGGTTTTTTATGGGGTCCCATACCGGGAATATTAGTAGGTATGATAGGAATGGGTTTGTGGACGATGTTTAATCCTTTTGGACCGGCAGCTTTGCCGATAATGATTGCTCAGGTTGGCGGGGCGGGGTTAAGCGGAGTTGTCGGTGCGGCTTTTCGAAGAAGTAATTGGGAGCAGATGACATCAACGAAAAGAATATTCCAATTAATTATCGCGGCTATTCTCTGCACGGTTCTTTATTTTCTTCCTGTTAATATTGTCGATGCCTGGATGTGGGGGCCGTTTGAAGAACGCTTTATCGGTGGAGCTCTTTGGGCGCTAATTTCTGTTGGTTCAAATGTTGTTATATTTCCGCTATTGTTTTATATAACCCTTAAGTTATATGAACGTGAAGGAAAACTCAGATGAAAGCGGTATTACCACTATTACTTTTTTTATTAATCTTGCCATGTTATGTGATGTCGAGTGATGAAATTCCTTTCGATACATCGAAAGCTGTCATCGCTATAGATAGTAATAAAGTTACTCTGGATTCTACTCTTGGTATGGACTCAACCTTTACCGATTCAACTAAATCCGACAGCACATCGATACCGAAAATGAGAGATTCCCTTTCATTTGAAGAAAAGTACCTTGAGCATCAGAAAAAGAACCGCAATACTATTCCGAAACTTTCGGTATTCGACAGCCTGTTGACCTATTTTACCAGCGATTTTCTCAACCGAAGAAACGATATTGATATGTCATTTTACCATGATGCCGGGGATTATTTCAAATTTGCCCCTTCGTTTTTCGTAAATGAATATCAAAATACACCGATGAGAAAAACTGTCCAACCATTCGGTTTAAGCAGCAACCGCCTTAATATCCTTTTTGATGGAAATAGACTGCAGCCATTCGAGCATGTCCCGGAACCAGATGGGATGGTTGATATAAATGATATTCCTACTGCCTTAGATGATGAAATTTATATTTTACCTGGACCGGTTGGCCAGCTATTTGGTGGCAGCGGATCAGTTGCTTCGCTTATCACCCGCCCAAAAGATCCGGAATCATACAGCCCGGAAAGCACTCTGCTTGCTGATAAGGGGGGGAACGCATACAACTATGTCAGAGGGAGATATTCAAAAAAATACAATGACGGCCGCAATACGAATGCTCTTATTGAATATCATAACAGCGAAGGCGCTGCATTAAACCGGGAATCTGATCAGTATCAATACTTTGGTGATTTTTCATTTCCCCTTAGCGATAACTATGGTATTAAATTCTGGGGATTGTTAAATGACCGCAAAGGGCCAATCGTAACTCATCCTGATTTGGGTGGATCGGTGATAGGAAGAGATAAATTTGATAGGACAGTGAGGCTCTCTTTAACTCGTGACAACAACGATAGAACAACCGGTTATGAATTTGGTTATAAACATGTTCGCCAGGGATCATATTTGAGGGGGATATCGGACGGTCGTTTTGACATTACTGCTCACGGCGCATTTATAAAAAGAGAATGGATAAGCGGAAGCAAGGTTATTGCCTTTAATATCGATGGCAACTATACCGAATACGCTGAAGGGTATAGTACCTTTAATCGAAAAGAAGCATCAACCCAGATAAAAATTGGCTGGCTAAAAAAGACCTGGCGTTTTGCGGCTACTTTGGGAACTGATTATGTGGAGGATTTTAAATTCCTGCCAAATGCAGCGTTGGTATTCTTTAGAAAGGGAGAAAAATCTGCCTTCTTGTTATCAGCTGGTTTCAGCCAGCGAGCACCGACTATGCATGAGCTCTACCTTCCATATCAAAAATCATCCCTTTATGGCAGTAATGCTGAAAAATATGTGGAACAGGGAAACAGCCTGCTGAATTTTGAAAATCAGACTACGGCAAGTCTGAGTTATGATTATGGAAGCCAGGCAAACAATATCGGGTTATCAGTGACCGGTGGCTCAGTAAGAGGCGGGATTGATTGGCATAATGAATTAATTAATGAAACTACAGGCAGCTATCGTAAATTTGTACCCATCAACCATGATTTTACATTTATAAATGCCTCTATTAAGCCGCGCCTGAAAGTAAATAAATTTATTAGTTGTATTGGCGCCGCATCATACAATTATCTTGATTATGATAAATATGAAACAAAACCATACTCACCTGAATACCAAATTTCATCCGGTTTGGAGCTTAACTACTACTGGGCACAAAAGTTGATGCATCTGTTTGCCTATGGCGAGATTGTTTATGTAGGACCTTATAATGGCTATGATCAATTAGATCTGGGACAGGAGATGATCGCCAATGCCAAATTATCATTCTCATTCGGTAATTATAAGATGCATTTTGTGTTTCAAAACGTATTGGGAACTCAATACCAGTC
>CAYPUP010000008.1:0-7482 GCA_964413795.1 uncultured Ignavibacteriales bacterium | reverse complement strand
TGATACTTTTATTACGGCATGAATAGTCTACCCATTTCAAGAGATGATGCCTACAATCTTGTTGTTGAAAAAATCGGAATCAATAATCTGCTCAAACATATTATAGCGGTTGAAGCCGGTATGCGAAGACTGGCTGAACATTTCAATGAGGATGTGGAATTCTGGGGATTGACCGGGTTGCTTCATGATCTTGATTACAACGTGACCAAAGAAGACGAGCCCAACCATACATATATTACCGCCGAGTGGCTCAAAGAATATAATCTCCCCGAAGAAATGCTCCATGCTATCCATGCCCATCCGGGGCATATTCCCTGCAAGAGCAGGCTGGATTGGGCGCTATATTCAGTCGATCCTACTACCGGATTTTTAGTTGCATGTGCACTGATGCATCCTTCCAAAAAACTCAGTGCTATCGATAGTGAATTCATGCTGCGTCGCTTCAAAGAAAAAAGATTTGCTGCCGGAGCGTCCAGAGAGAATATGGCGGCCTGCTCAAATCTTAATTTGGAGCTGGAGCAGTTTTTACTGCTGGTGCACGAAAGTATGTTAACTATTACCGATCAACTCGGATTATGAAATGGCCAAACAATCATCAATATGGAAAAAAGATGTAGTCGGCTGGTCGCTTTATGACTTTGCTAATACTATCTATTCCATGAATATCGTTTCTCTTTATCTGAAACGATATATAATTGAGGATCTCGGTTATCAGGATTCATGGTTTGATATTCCATTCTCAATTTCGATGGCCATTGCGGCTATTACTCTTCCGGCTTTGGGAGCACTGTCCGACCAATCTACAAAAAAGAAATTATTCCTCTTTTTGTTTACGCTTACATGTTGTATTGCTGTAGGTCTGATGTCTGTCGTGCCATCTTCATTGATTTTAATTTTGATCTTTTTATTTATAATTGCCAACTTTGCTTATGAAGCTGGGCAGCCCTTTTATAACATATTATTATATTCAGTGGCTGAGGGTAAGCAGGCTCGGTATATTTCCGGGATAGGGGTAGCATTCGGCTATGTCGGTTCTGTGCTGGGGATGGTTCTGATACTCCCCTTTGTCTCAGGGAAGATGTTCGGATGGAATATCACTTTCTTAGATGGCTGGGGGAAAACAGGGTCATTTATTCCAACGGCGGTATTATTTATGCTTTTTGCGTTACCCCTTTTTTTATGGGTAAAAGAAAAGCCCTTTGTTAAAATAAAAAAGAAAAAAGGAATTAGATCTGCCTACAAAGATGTATGGGATGGAATTCATCAAACTAAAAAATATCCCGGTGTCTTAAGATATCTGATTGCCGATTACTTTTTTGAAGATGCTGTGGCCACGGTGATTTTAAATATTGGCCTCTATTGTTCGATTGTATTGACACTGTCCGACAGCGAGATTACAACCTTTCTGATTATATCTACTGTTTCTGCTGTATTTGGTTCGTTTATAATCGGCAAGATTGCACAAGCATGGTCCTTAAAAAAAATGATGACCCTTATTGTTTATGGCTGGGTAGTGTCGCTGCTTTTATTTATAATGACAGATACCATGACAGTGGTTTGGATTATTGGCTCACTTGTCGGTATACTATTGGGTGGCTTATGGACTGCATCGCGACCATTATTGGCAGAATTAGTTCCTCGAGAGGAATTAGGAAGGTTTTTCGGCCTCTTTTCTTTATCCGGGAGGGCGGCGGCTGTTATCGGTCCTTTAGTATGGACAATTGTTGTCTATTTATTTAATCCGGAAAGAAGTCTGGGAAAATTTGCGATTAATTTATTAAATATTGAAATCGTCAATTATGAGAAACTTCCGTATAAAATGGGTGTTGTATCGCTTGTGATGATGATGATAATTGGACTGGTTATTTTCAGGAAAGTTCCGCATACGAGGGTTAATTCAGATGGGTAAAAAGGTCGGTGACTGGTATCAGTATTCGGGTGCCATTCATATGCATACTACTGAATCGGATGGAACCAAACCGATTGAGGAAGTAATCGCCATCGGTCAAAGAGCTGATCTTGACTTTATGATGTTTTCTGATCATATGAACCTCAATAATCGGAAAGCCGGCCATGAGGGGATCTATAAAAAAACACTGGTCGTGATTGGTTATGAACACAATGATCTTAACGACCACCATCACTATTTGATTTTCGATTCGCCTGAAGTATATTCCAAAAATATGACTCCTTATGAATATGTCGAAGCCGGCGCCAATGATAATGTGATCGGCATCATGGCACATCCCGATGAAATCCGAAATCGGATGATTAAATTCCCTCCTTATCCCTGGACAGACTACAGTGTGAGGGGTTTTACCGGAGTTGAACTTTGGAACCAGATGTCCGAATGGATGGAAAAATTGACTCCATATAACAAGCTCATTATGGCCTTCTCTCCAAGAAAATCCATGGAAGGACCTACTGATAGGATATTAAAACAATGGGATGATTGGAATATAAATAGAAAAGTAGTCGGGATTGCCAGCGTCGATGCTCATGCTTTTCCCATTAAGCTTGGTCCAATAAAAGTAGAGATATTCCCTTATAAAGTTCATTTTCGGTGTCTTCGCACTCACATTATTCTTGATGAGCCGATGTCAAAAGATTTTGAAATAGCTAAAAAACAGTTGTACGATGCCATTCGCAATTGCCGAATATTTAATTCTAATATGCGCTGGGGGAATGCTGAGGGTTTTGAATTCTTCGCTGAGAATAATAATAGTAAAGCAACCTGTGGCGATACTTTAAATGATATTGAAAACTCACGGATTATTGTCTCACTTCCATCACGCGCAAAATTGAAATTGATTCATAACGGTGTCGAAATTTTACATTCAGAAACGGGTAATCTTGAATATAAAATAATAGAAAAAGGACTTTACCGGGTTGAGGCCTGGAAGAAGAAGAGGGGTTGGATTTATTCTAATCATATTAGAGTTGGCATCTGAAGAAATGTACTTATGAATGTAAACGTTATTGATATTGATGATATTTTTCAATCACATACTTTTATAATAAGTCCAAAAAGACTGGCCAATAAATTTGTAATTTTAAAAAATTCTGATTTACTGATTTTTATTACCGGGAAAATCGATAAATTTCCATATCATGCCCAATTAATAGAATGGTTTTGCAATAAAAACAATCTTGACTTCAGTTGGTCTCATAAACCGGATTTTCTTGAAATTTATGAATCTGATTATTCTATTTGTGGCGGAGGATATGTAAATTTTAATCAGGATAAGCAAAAATATGAATTTTATGGGTTCTCTACGGCTTATGGAAGATTTGATGCCAAAAAGCTGAATAATATTATTGAAAATAGCCCAATCCTCGATTCACACCGTATTTTAGTATCAAATTAATATTGATATTTTTTTCACAACCCTGCCGTTGAATTCAACATGGGAATTTATTTATAACCTATTTATTGACAAAACTATATCAAAATCTTACGATTAAGGTCGCTAAATACGTATTATCTAAAAAGTATATAAATAAGCTTGACAATTTGATTGTATTGAGCTAAAGTCTTAAAAATTTATAAGGAAATTAGAGCTCTATGTTTGACACATTTTTTCCTATAATAATTCTGGTGGTTGTAGCAACCGGAATTGCCCTTTTATTAGCCTTCTTGTCTATATTTATCGGTTATCGTACCAAGTTAGGTAAAAAAGGGGAGCCATATGAATGTGGAATAGAGCCACAAGGAAATACCAAAACACCGGTTCCTATTAAATTCTACATGGTTGCTATCTTATTTATATTATTTGATATAGAAGTTATTTTCCTTTATCCCTGGGCAGTGATTTCTCGCAAACTGGGAGTGTTTGGTTTTATTGAAATGCTGATCTTCGTTGCAATATTAATGGTTGGATATTTCTATGTCCTGGGTCGGGGAGCGCTTAAATGGGATTAGAAGAAAAAATTCCCGATTCAATTATATTGACTACTCTTGACAAAATGGTCAACTGGTCCCGCCGCCGTTCAATGTGGCCATTGGGGTTTGGTCTGGCCTGTTGCGCCATTGAAATGATCTCAACCTATGGACCTCATTTTGATCTGGCCCGCTATGGTATGGAAGTAACGCGGCCATCGCCTCGACAAGCGGACTTGATGATTGTTGCCGGTCGAGTTTCGGTTAAAATGGCACCGATTATTAAAACTTTGTACGAGCAAATGCCCAATCCCAAATGGGTCCTTTCGATGGGAGCCTGTGCTTCATGCGGGGGTATTTTTAACAACTACGCAATCGTACAGGGGGTTGACAGGATTGTTCCGGTTGATATTTATGTTCCCGGTTGTCCTCCCCGCCCTGAGCAGCTTATGGAAGGTATTCTGAAGCTGCTTGAGAAGGTTAACAAAGAATCGATTAAAAATCACCGTGAAGAGTGGGGACGAAAAGGATAATTATTTTCGGTAGATTGATAATGGAAGAGAAACTAAGACAATTTTTAAACTCAAAGTTCAAGGATTCTATTATCCGGGAAGATGATTTCCGCAGGGAACAGTCTTTCTATATTAAACCGGAATCTCTTTTTCCAATCTGCGAAGCTTTGCTTGAAAATAATGAATTGGATGTTAAATTTCTCAAGGATATTACTGCGGTTGACTGGTATAAACACTCTCAAGCCCAAAATGGTCGTTTTGAAATTATATATAATTTGTATTCTTTTAGTCATAAATATCGCTTTTTTCTGAAAGTCAATTTACCGGAAGAAAACCCAACAATATTATCCCTGACGGGTTTATGGAGTGGCGCCAACTGGCTCGAACGAGAAGTTTTTGATCTTTTTGGTGTAATTTTCGAAAGTCATCCTGACCTGACCAAAATTCTGACTCCCGATGAACTGGAAGGCCACCCTCTCAGAAAAGACTTTCCATTAACATATGAAAAACCCCAGTTCAGCTGGAACAAAGATAAGCCGCCTGAGGTGATTAAGTAATGGCTGAACTTAAAACACTGACACTTAACATGGGTCCTCAGCATCCATCTACCCACGGTGTTCTACGTGTCCTCTTGGAGCTTGATGGCGAAACGGTGGTAAGTGCTAAGCCGGTTATAGGATATTTGCATACTGGCATCGAAAAGACAATGGAATCAAAGCTTTTTCACAAAGCACTGCCATGTACCGATAGAATGGATTATCTGGCTCCAATGTCAAACAATCTTGGTTACTCTCTTGCAGTTGAAAAACTAATGGATATCGAGGTCCCTGAAAAAGTGAAATGGGCTCGTGTGTGTTTAGCGGAATTAACCAGAGTAAATTCCCACTTGTTATGGCTTGGAACTCATGCCCTTGATTTGGGGGCTATGTCAATGTTGCTTTATGCCCTTCGCGAAAGGGAACTTATTCTTGATATCTACGAAGCCTGCGGCGGTCAACGGATGATGACCAGTTATATTCGTATCGGTGGGCTGGCTCATGAATTACCGAAAGATTTTGAAAAGAAAGTCAGGAATACAATTAAAGTAATCCGCGAGCGGATGGTTGATTATGAAAAACTGCTGACCGACAATGAAATCTTCATTCAGAGAACCAGAGGGGTGGCGGTTATTTCAGCTAAAGATGCCATCGATTATTGCCTCTCGGGCCCGATGCTCAGAGGTAGTGGGGTAAAGCATGATCTCCGCAAAGACAATCCCTATAGTGGTTATGAAAATTTTGATTTTGAAATACCGATCGGTAAAAACGGCGACGCCTACGATCGTTATCTTTTACGTTTAGAGGAAATCCGCCAATCGCTTAAAATTTGCGAACAGGTTTTGGATGGCATGCCTGAAGGTCCATACCGGGCTCATGTCCCTGGTGTGGTATTGCCTCCCAAAGAAGATATTATGCAGAAAATGGAATCGATGATTTTCCATTTCAAGATTATAACTGAAGGCTTTAAAGCCCCGGTTGGTTCGGTTTATCAGGCGATTGAATCCCCAAAAGGGGAGATAGGTTTTTTTATTACTGGTGATGGCACTAATAAACCGCGAAGAGTCCGGGTACGTCCGCCGGCTTTTGTAAACCTTGGCTGTTTACCAAAGTTAGTTGAAGGATGTCTGTTCTCGGATGTGGTTTGTGCCATTGGATCGATTGACATTATTCTGGGTGAGGTTGACCGATGATTCTGACTGAAGAATCGGTAAGGAAGATTAAAGAAAAGGCGAAGCAGTATCCCCGCCGGAAATCGGCAATACTGCCTGCTCTTACAATTGCCTATCAACAGGTTGGGCATGTCGATCCGGATATTTATACTGAAATTTCACGGATTATTAAAATACCGGCGCTGGAGATTGCTGAAGCGGCTACATTCTATACTATGTTCCCCAAAGAACCGCGCGGAAAATATCTTATCCAGGTATGTCATAATATTTCCTGTGCCCTTATGGGGGCTCATTCTTTAGTTTCATATCTTGAAAATAAATTAGGAATTGTCAAAGGGGAAACCACTGATGACGATTTGTTTACATTGATAACGGTTGAATGTTTGGGATCATGTGCTACCGCCCCGATGATGCAAATAAATGAAATATTTTATGAAAATCTGACCCCTGAAAAAGTGGATCAGATTTTGGAAGAATTGAAAAATAAAGGCTGATGTTTTATTCACCGGTTATAACAAATGCTGCTGAAGCAGCCAAAAGCGATCGCTTACATCTGTTTAAATACGTTGAAGATCCTGAGCAGTATCAGGTCGATACGTATGTAAAACATGGCGGTTATGTTGCCTGGAAAAAAGTTCTGGACAGCATGAAGCCGGATGCAGTTATAGCAGAAGTTAAAACCTCGGGTTTAAGAGGCCGTGGTGGAGATGGATTCCCGACTGGGATGAAGTGGAGCTTTATCCCTAAAGATTCCCCCAAACCCCGTTATCTATGCTGTAATGCCGATGAATCAGAACCAGGAACCTGTAAAGACCGCGTTTTGATGGAACGTGATCCGCATGCTGTTATAGAAGGAATGGCAATCGCATCCTATGCTATCGGCTGCCATCTTATGTTTATCTACATCAGGGGTGAATTTGTCTATTGCGCGCGGAAGATGGAAGCGGCGATGAAAGAGGCTTATGCCAAAGGGCATCTGGGGAAAAATATTTATGGCAGTGGTTATGATCTCGATATGATAATTCACACCGGCGGCGGCGCTTATATCTGTGGTGAAGAGACCGCTTTGCTAAATTCACTCGAAGGTGAACGGGGTATGTCTCGAATAAGACCTCCATTTCCAGCTATTGAAGGACTTTATGCCTGCCCGACTATTGTTAATAATGTCGAATCACTGGCCAGCGTACCGCACATTATTAATCGCGGCGGGGAATGGTATAAGAGCCTCGGCACTGGAAAATCATGCGGTTGTAAAATATTCTCATTGTCCGGGCATGTCAATCGTCCCGGCAACTACGAAGTGGAGCTTGGTTTCCCGCTGAAAAAACTTATCTATGACGAAAATTACGGCGGCGGTATTATCGGTGGTAAAAAGCTCAAAG
>CAYPUP010000007.1:0-16886 GCA_964413795.1 uncultured Ignavibacteriales bacterium | reverse complement strand
GACAAATTTATCATTAGCGGCACGAGCAGTATGTTTACCGGTGTTAACGGTTATTGGTCCCATATGGGTCAACTTACCTTCGGAACGGAAAATTATCTCTTCATATAGAGCCTCAACAGGTAAATTCCAATAAACATTATTTAGATTTGTCAGGCCATGGTTGGAAAGGCTGTAGTCAGCTTTTACAGCGGTTTTTTCATTATGGGCGGGTGTCTTTACTTTAATCACATACTGGGTCATAACCAATCCCTCCTGAATTTACGGTCGCCAATGTAAATTTCATTGGGCGACTCAGGATCAACAGCCCATTTTATTCTCTGAACACCCTCAGTTATACTTTTAACGGTTCCGCAATAGCTTAATCTTAAATGTCCTTCCATACCAAATTCCTTACCGGGAACGGTTACCACACGAGCCTTGTCCACGAGAAACTTGGAAAGTTTTACTGAATCTTTGCTATAAGCAGAGAAATCCGGAAGGCAATAGAAAGTTCCTCCGGGAGCAATAGTCCTTATACCGTTGAATGAATTTAATTCGTTCATCATGATTTTAGCATTATTCTCAAGAGTTAGTCTTAGATTTTCCACACCACTTTGAAGCCCAGTCAAAG
Source organism: uncultured Ignavibacteriales bacterium (assembly GCA_964413795.1). Lineage (GTDB taxonomy): Bacteria > Zixibacteria > MSB-5A5 > GN15 > FEB-12 > DAOWMZ01. Next base: position 16,276 of record CAYPUP010000007.1, on the reverse strand, counting down.
CTCCGGCAGCGGCTGCTTGCAAAATTACTGAAGGACATGAGGTATTCTGAGCGGCAACATTTAACATTACCTCGGTCACTTTTTTACTGGCAATTGTCCAACCAATTCTAAATCCGGTCATGGCATAGGTCTTCGAAACACCATTAATAACGATAACCTTTGAATCTTCCATATCCTTTTTAACGAACTTATAAACCGGGGTCCATTTGGATTTGCTGAAAACCAATTGATGATAGATATCATCCATCACAAGATAGATCCCTTTTCTTTCACAATAATCTACCATCTCAGCTATAAAATCTTCACTATAAACAGCTCCGGAAGGATTGTTAGGGCTGTTTATAATTATCGCTTTGGTATACGAACTGACAGCCTGAGTAATATCTTCCATAGTCGGTTCAAATCGCCCGCTCTCCGGAGTGACGATTACAGGGATACCATAAACCATCTTAACGATTTCCGGATAACTTACCCAGTATGGAGCAAGAATGATCACTTCATCCTGAGGATTGAGGAGAGTCATCATCAAGTTATAAACGGCTTGCTTTGCCCCGGCCGTAGCCAATACATTGTTAGGGTTAATAACTTTGTCATAATGATCCTCAGTATAGCGGATAATAGCTTTCACTAATGATGGAATACCTTCGGTAGGTGTATAACGCACTTCTCCAGTTTTTAGTTTGGCTGCACAGGTTAGGATGGCATCCATTGGAACTTTAGATTTCGGTTCGCCAGCGCCAAGATGAATAACCGGTTCGCCTCTTTCAGTTAACTGACGAGCAGCTTCATTTAAAGCGAGTGTTGGTGATTCCTTAATTTCTCTGGCAAGTTGACTTAAACTCATAACTTACCCCTTCAATAGTGTTGCAATAGCAGTTACATCAACGATATCATCAACCGAACAACCGCGTGACAAATCATTAGCTGGTTTAGCCAAGCCTTGTATAATTGGACCTGTTGCCGTTGCACCGGCAAGGCGTTCAGTTAATTTGTAGCCAATATTGCCGGCATCGAGATCCGGAAAGATAAGCACATTGGCATTACCTGCAATTTCCGATCCGGGTGCTTTGCGAGCACCGATTTCCGGAATAATAGCAGCATCCAACTGAAACTCACCGTCCACTTTAAGATCTGGATGATTGGTTTTTAGAATCTCTATTGCTTCTAATACTTTATCTACATCTTTATGTTTAGCGGAACCTTTCGTGGAGAAAGAAAGCATGGCTACACGCGGCTCCTGTCCCAATAAGAACTTCATTGTCTCGGCGGTAGAGGCGGCAATCGAAGCCAGTTGTTCAGCGTTGGGATTGGGTACAACCGCACAATCACCATACATAAACACTTTATCATGCTCACCTCGAAATTGGGGGAGAGTCATCATAAAACAACTGGATACAACTTTGATACCCGCTTTTAGTCCCAGGATTTGAATGGCAGCTCTCAACACGTTTCCAGTTGTGTTGATTGCTCCTGCAACTGAAGCGTCAGCTTTATCATTTTTGACTAACATAGCTCCAAAGTAAAGAGTATCGGCCATAGCCGCTTTAGCCTCGTTTTCAGTTATCCCTTTGGTTTTGCGCATCTCCATGAATTCCGCCACAAAACTGTTAAAATCCGATGAATGTACCGGGTTGATAACTTCAACTTTATTCAGTTGCAATCCAAATTCCTTTGAGAGTCTTTCAATCTCTTTTTCATCGCCAAGAATAGTCACTTTGGCAATTTCTTCTGATAAGATTTTTTTGGCTGCCTGAATGGTGCGTGGTTCTGTCCCTTCCGGGAGAACTACTCTCCGCTTTTTGGAACGAGCTTTTTCTTTTATAAGAGATAGAGCTTTCATAATATTTTTGCTCCGCTTAAATTATTATTCTATTGTTCCGACAGTCTTCAGACTGTCATTCAAATCCGAATCAATCAGGAAAGCATCAATGAACATATCCAGATCACCATCCATAACCGCCTGAACATTTCCTGTTTCAACCGATGTCCGGTGATCTTTAACCATATTATAGGGATGGAAAACATATGACCGAATCTGCGATCCCCATTCAATCTTCTTTTTCGTATCCTCGTATTTCTGCATCTTCTTTGCTTCTTCTTCCAGCTTAAGCTGGTAAAGGCGCGACTTTAAAACTTTGAAAGCAGCATCCTTGTTTTTATGCTGGCTTCTTTCCGCTTGGCAGGTAACGACAATTCCGGTTGGCTCGTGAGTCAGACGAATAGCCGAAGATGTTTTATTAATATGTTGCCCCCCGGCTCCGGATGCTCGATAGGTATCAACCCTGACTTCATCCTCCTTAATCTCAATCTCAACATTTCCTTCAATAGCAGGAAAGACATGAACCGACACGAACGAAGTATGGCGGCGGGAGTTGGCATCAAAAGGAGAAATTCTCACTAACCTGTGCACGCCGGATTCTGCTTTAAGGTGTCCGTAGACATAATCCCCTTTGATTTCCATCGTCACCGATTTCAAACCGGCTTCGTCACCCGGCTGATAGTCCATGAGATCGACGGAAAATTCGGATCTTTCTGCCCAGCGGTTGTACATGCGAAAAAGCATTTCAGCCCAGTCCTGCGATTCCGTTCCACCAGCTCCGGGATGAATGGTTAAAATTGCATTACGATGATCATCACGACCGGATAATAGAGCAGTAGATTCTAAATTTTCAATTTCTTTTGATAAATTATCAATTGATAAACTAAATTCCTTCATTGCTGCCGTATCATTGTCGCTCTCAAGAAGATCAAGCATTTCTCCGGAATCTGCTATTTCATTGGCTAATTTATTATGCAGCTCAACCCATTTTTTATGCACCGATATCTCTTTTAAAACTTCCTGGGCTGATTGATTGTCATTCCAGAATTTTTCGTCAGTACTCTGTTTTTCCAAATGAGCTATCATTTTTATTCGGTTATCGAGGTCAAAGAAACCTCCGCAGTTTATTCAAACGCTCCAAAAGATCAGCAATTTTATTTTTCAGTTCCGCTGACATTATCAGCATCCTCCATATTAAGGGGACAAATATATAAATTTGACTGTTCCGGGTCAAATATATTCGTACTAAAAAGTGACATTTTTCACAAACAGGCAAGGATTGTTTTATTTATGGTTTAGCTGAAAGTTCAATGATTATAGTGATTTACTAATATTAATACTCAGATCGATAAATGTGGATAAATGTCTATAATATAGATATTTATCCGTAAAGCTTGACATTGGGGCTCTACGACGGCATTTTAACCCAATGAAACTTGAAGTATTAGTCGTTGGCATGTTCGAGGTTAATTGCTACTTGTACTGGGATGAAACCTCAAAGGATGGAATCATAATTGATCCGGGCGATGAAGAGGAACGGATTATAAATCGAGTTGAAGGTCTTGGCATTAATCTTAAAGCAATTCTTTTGACTCATGGTCATGGTGATCATATTGTTGCTGTTGAAGCGGTTAAGGAGAAATATAGTATCCCGCTTTATATTGGCAACGGGGAAGAAGAGCTGCTGAAAAATCCTTCGGCTAATGTCTCGGCGCTGATTGGACATCCTATTGTCGCTCCACCGCCGGATTATCTAGTTAATGATGAACAACTCTTGACTTTTGGAACTATCAGCCTGAAAGTTCTTTCAACTCCTGGACATTCTCCGGCTGGGGTCTGCTATCTTGATGAGAATGAGGGATTGTTATTTACCGGTGATACGCTGTTCTGGAGTTCAATCGGGCGTTCAGATTTTCCCGGTAGTTCGCATGAAACCCTTATGAATTCAATTAATACAAAAATCATGACCCTGCCAGATTCAATAGAATGTTTTCCCGGTCATGGTCCCAAAACAACGGTTGGGGCAGAAAGAGAAAATAACCCCTTCTTAACCGGCCGTTTCTTCGCTTAAGCCACTTAGTGGCGCATATTATGAATTATGAGTAGTAATATCTCAAAAAAATTAAAAAGATCATTTTATAACCGATCAACGTTGGAAATCGCCCCGGAACTGATTGGTAAGTTTATTGTTTATAATTCACCTAAAGGAAGGCTGTCAGCGCGTATTGTTGAAGTTGAAGCCTATATCGGTCAGGATGATCCGGCTTGCCATGCGGCTCGTGGACAAACCAAGCGAAATGCGATAATGTTTGGAAAGCCGGGTTTTGCCTATATTTATTTTGTTTATGGAATGTACTATTGTCTGAATTTTGTAACCGAGCCAAAAGGACAGCCGGCAGCAGTATTGCTTAGAGCCGCTGAGCCAATGGATGGTATAGAATTTTTGAATAATAATTCAAAAAAGATAAGCAGGCTATGCTTGTTAAATGGGCCGGGAAAATTTTGCCGTGAATTTGGTTTGACAATAGATCAGAATGGTCTTGATCTGACCGGAGATATACTTTATCTTCAGGATCGCAATTCCCCCGTTGAGGTAATTGAAAGATCCCCGAGAATTGGGATAAAAGTTGGCAAAGATTTATTATGGCGATTTTATGACAATAATTCAAAATCGGTATCCGGAAAGAAAAATGGGATACTTGTTTAATGGAGAAGAATAAATGGTCAGAAAAGTAAGCGACCCAAAAAAAACATTGAAAAAGGATGAAGTAAATAAACATCCGAGAAGTGTCGTCCAGAGAAAAGATACCACGCTGCCAATCTCAGTATTCGGCAACGTGATGAAACAATTTAATACCGCAGCCGGCAAATTGAATCTTGATAAGAATATTTTAGAATTTATTAAGGTTCCACGCAGAAGCACGATGGTTAATTTACCGGTTATAATGGATGATGGATCATTCAGAATGTTCACTGGTTTCAGAGTACAGCATTCTATAGCACGCGGACCGGCCAAAGGGGGAATCAGATATCATCCCGATGTAAATCTTGACGAAGTACAGGCTCTAGCCTCATGGATGACCTGGAAATGCGCGGTAGTGAATATTCCGTTTGGTGGTGGTAAAGGTGGTATTATCTGTGATCCTCAAAAACTATCTCAGGGTGAATTGGAGAGATTAACCCGCCGGTACGTGGCTGATATGAGTGATCTCTTTGGCCCTGATACAGATGTTCCGGCCCCTGATGTCGGTAGCGGACCCAATGTGATGGCTTGGTTTATGGATACCTATTCCATGAAAATGAACCATTCGGTCCCCGGGGCTGTAACCGGAAAACCGCTGGTATTGGGCGGTTCTCAGGGTAGAGTGGAAGCAACCGGACGAGGAGTAATGTTGTGCATTCGTGAAGCAGCCAAACATATGGGAATACATTTGGATCGATGCACTGCTTCGGTTCAGGGTTTTGGTAATGTCGGCTCTATTACTGCCAAGCTTTTACATGACCTTGGTGTAAAAATCACTCATATTTCCGATGTTAATGGTGCCATTCATAATCCCAATGGTATTGATATCCAGAAATTAATTAAATATGCTGCAGAGAAAAAGACAATAATCGGTTTCCCCGGTATAGAAGTAATCGATGCGGTAAAGGTTTTATCAGCCAAGGTTGATATCCTGGTACCGGCTGCATTGGAAAATCAGATTACAGCTAAAAATGCCAAAAGCATAAAATGCAGGATTCTGGCTGAAGGTGCCAATGGTCCCACATCCCCAGAAGCAGATGAAATTCTTGATAAAAATGGGATTGTCGTAATTCCCGATATTCTGGCTAATGCCGGAGGCGTAACAGTCTCATATTTTGAATGGGTTCAAAATAGAATAGGTTATTTCTGGTCGGAAGAAGAAGTTAATCGCCGACTCGAAGAAAAAATGGTGGCATCTTATAAAGATGTGCAGACCGTAGCAGATGAAAACAAGGTAAGTCTTCGTATTGCAGCTTATATGCTGGCAATATCTCGTGTTGTTGAAGTGGTTCAACTGCGCGGTATCCATGCCTAACAGTTGAAGGTTGTTATATTATTTTTTGAGTCATATTCATTTATTGTGAGTATGATATATAGAATGCTATTATCAGAAAGGAATGATTTTCCTGAGTCCGGAAATTTTACAAAAGCTGATAATCGGTGCCCCGGCGATTTTATTTGCTCTTACGGTGCATGAATTTTTCCATGCCTGGACAGCTTTGAAATTTGGCGATCCTACAGCTTACAAGATGGGACGCCTGACCTTGAATCCTCTGGCTCATCTTGACCTGATGGGTACAGCCATGCTATTTTTTACACTGCTGTTTTCCCACTTTATGTTCGGCTGGGCTAAACCGGTACCGGTTAATCCTACGAATTTCCGCAATATCAGAGTGGGTGATTTCTGGGTCTCTGCTGCCGGACCCCTTTCGAATCTGGGATTAGGGCTGATCTTTGGAATTTTATACAGAATTTTAACGGCAACAAATATGGAAGTTCCTACGGCACTGTATGCTTTTCTTGAAATTTCAGTGGTGATTAATGTCTGTCTTGCTTTTTTCAATCTAATCCCATTATTTCCTCTTGATGGTTCGCATATGCTTCGCAGTCTTTTACCTCCAAGCTCGGAGCAAGCTCTTGAGAGTATTCAAAGATATTCACCCTTTATCCTCCTGATCCTTATTATTTCAGGTGTGACATGGAGAATCCTGGGACCGTTTATTTCATTTTTCATCCACCTTTTTATGGGATGACCAATTGAGATATTTATTTCAAAATATATTTTTTATATGCATGATTTCTTTAATGATGTTAAGTGGAATCGGGTGTTCCTCCGTACGACGGGATAAACAAATTGATGAAAGTATCAATAATAATCTTGATGAAAAAATCAAGGGTGAAGCATATCTCTTCGATGTCAAACTAAATCGTGACGGCAAGCCGACTTCATTTCGGCTGGAAATTTATCAGACAGATTCTATTACCGCCTTCAGCGGCCGAGGTTATTTGGGTAAAGGAGCCCTTAAAGGAATACTAGATAATGATTCCATACTTGTTTATTTCCCGGTTTCAAATGAATTTTTGTATGAATCGACAGCTTCTTTGCTGGATATAAAAGATTGTGTTAATGATTTGGATAACCTGAATCTTATAAGTCTCTTGAAAAATCCTCCTGATGAAAAGATAGTGAATTCTAATATTGAAATAATTTCAAGCTTTGAAGCTACCAATGAACCGCAATATACTCTCTACAATCCGGAATGTAGTTGGCAAATTGAAATTAACTATGAAGACATAAATTCGGAATGGTTAATAAAATCATTTTTGATTACAGATGGATTTGAGAATACGATAAAATCCACCCGCAGGACCTATAAGAAAAACGCAAAAATTCCATATAAACGCTTTGTTATTCATATCCCAGAAAAAGCTGAGCGTATTATTCCCTGACTGATTTCATTCATTTTATGCCGGTTGACTTAATATGCAGATTATTACATATTTATAAGTTATGTTTTTTTATAATTATTGGAGATAAATTTGAGTCTATATAGTCGAACATTTTCAATTTTAAGACCGTTCTGGAGACAACTGGTTATTGCTTCCGGTTCAGCTGCTTTTCATGCGGTCTTTTCCGGATTACTGGTATGGATGTTCGGTCCGTTATTAATGGTTCTTTTTCAGATAGAAACTATCCCGGGAATCACCGATAATTCTGCTGCAGCAGCAAAGGATATCGTTGGTGGAATTTCATCTTCGGCTGAAGGCTTAAAGGAGATACTCAACAACTGGATTAACAGTGCTATATTTTCTGAAACACGCAGCGGGATGCTTATAAAATTCTGCTGGCTGGCATTTATAATAGTTGTCGCTAAAAATCTGTTTTTATATTTACAGGGTTTTTACATGGCTTTTGTCCAGCAGTCTGTAATCAGAACCTTCAGAAACAAACTTTTTGAAAAATATCAAAGACTTTCACTCGACTATTTTCACAAACGCCGAACCGGACAAATTATCTCGCGAGTGACAAATGATGTTATGGTTCTAAACGATGCGGTTGATATAGGGTTTAATCAGCTTGTAACTGATGCGGTCATGGTGTTGGTACTATCATCCTTTTTAGTAATCTTGAGTTGGAAACTGACCTTGTTATCATTAGTGATAATGCCGATCGTTTTTGGTTTTATATGGTTTGTCGGAAAGAAGCTTCGGAAGTATTCCGAACGTTCACAGGAGCGGATGGCTGATGTCAATACGATCCTTGAAGAAGCAACCAGCAACATTCGCATCGTCAAAGCCTTTTCTATGGAACAATTTGAATCTAAAAAATTTTTTCATGCAACCTCTGAATTTTTCCGTGCTTTGTTAAGAATGACCCGGATCCGCCACCTGGCAACGCCTATAAATGATATTCTGGCAACAATCGCTGGAATAATAATATTGCTTTATGCCGGCACCAGAATTATAGAAGGAACAGGGGAACTCACAACTGGGGATTTCATGACTTTTGTTGTGGCGATGCTTTCTCTTATTAAGCCGGTCAAATCATTAAGCCAGGTTCATATAAAACTTCAGGAGGGGATGGCGGCGGCAGAGAGAATATTCAGCGTTCTTGACACCGATGAGACAATAAAAGAAGTGGCGAAACCGCAGGTTCTAAAAGCTTTTTCTAACTGCATTAAGTATGAGAATATTTCTTTTTCATACAATAATAAAGAGCAGGTTTTAAAAGATATTTCGTTTGAAGTAAAGCAGGGGGAAGTGGTTGCGATCGTAGGTCCTTCCGGAGCGGGCAAATCGACTCTGCTCGATTTATTGCCCCGCTTTTATGATCCCCAAGTCGGATCCATTTTGATTGACAGGATAAATATTAAAGAGATGCCTCTTAATTCTCTTCGCGGTTTAATGGGGATCGTGACTCAGGAAACCTATCTGTTTAATGACTCCATTAAGAACAATATTGCCTATGGACAAAACGGTATTCCCAACGATAGAATTAAAAATGCCGCCATGATGGCTAATGCTCATCAGTTTATCGAAGAATTTGAAAAGGGTTATGATACTTTCGTTGGCAACCGGGGGGTTATGTTATCAGGTGGACAAAGGCAGCGATTAGCTATTGCAAGGGCACTGTTGAAAGATCCGCAGATCCTTATTTTTGATGAAGCGACATCAGCACTCGATACCGAATCGGAAATGCTGGTACAGGAAGCAATTGACCGATTGATGGCTAAAAGAACGACCTTGGTGATTGCCCACCGCCTCTCAACGATTAAAAACGCTGATCGCATCATTGTGATGGAAAAGGGGAGAATTATTGAGGCTGGGAATCATAGCCAGCTTCTTTCGCAGGATGGTCTTTATACCAGACTTTATAACATGCAATTCCGGGGTGACTGATGAATCTGTTCTTTCTTGATTCAATTGAAAAAGAGACTTATGGCGGCATGGAGGAATGGATCGGGTTGATTGCCGATGGATTGGTTAGCAGAGGTCATAATGTTACTGTTGCAGGCAGAGAAGGTTCTGAATTCCTAAGAAGGATTGTAAAATTTAACGGAAAAATTAAATGTCTGCCAATGGAGATTAGCGGTGATTTTAATCCGGTGACAGTGGCAGAGTTGAAAAATAGGATAAGCAAAAATAATATCGATCTCGTAATTGTAAATTTCAATAAGGATGTCCGTCTGGGTGGAATAGCAGCCAAGTTAGATAGAAAGACTAAAGTTATATGGTCGGTTGGTTTGGATATAACAAAAGATAGCTTTGTCCACCGCCATCTGACGCCAAAATTAATCGAAGGTGTGATTGTTCCATCTGTGGCACTGGCAAAGCAAATTGCAGGTTCGGGTTATATCGATCGGAAAATCATAGAGGTAATCCCCATTGGAATTGCTGAAAAAGAAATCCAGACCGATAAAGAAGCCGCTCAAAGAGAAGTCCGAAAACGATATAATATTCCGACAGATAGAAAAATCGCTATTACAGTTGGCCGGTTTGTAAACCAAAAAGGGCACAAATTCTTAATAGAAGCTGCAGCAAAAATTGTTCAAAAATATAAGAATATTACTTTTTTATTAATTGGCGATGGTCCGTTGAGAAATGATATCGTTAATGCCATTACAAAATACAATCTCGAAGAGCATTTTTTCCTGACCGGTATGATGGATTGGTTTGACCTGGAGCTTTTAGGATCTGATTTGATGATTCATCCCTCCATCGAAGAGCCGTTTGGTATCGCAGTATTGGAAGGAATGCGGGCATCATTGCCGATCGTAGCCAGTAATGTGGGGGGAATTCCGGAGGTGGTGGAGGAAAATATAACTGCAATATTAGTTCCATCATCCGATTCCGGGGCGTTAGCAAATACAGTCCTTGACCTATTGAACAAGCCTGATAAAATGTCAGAAATGGGCAAGGCTGGATACCGGCGATGGCAAAATGAGTTCAGGCTGGAAAATATGGTTGATCGGGTTGAAGCATATTTTCAAAGGCAGTTAAGTTTATCGAGGTGTTCCTGATGTCTCTATTGAAGAATATTGAACATGGCATTAAAGCGATGGTCTTTAATCTACTTAAATCATTTCTGAAAAAAGGAAGCCCGGAGCTGTTTCAACTCGATGGACACAAAATGCACAAGATATTATTTTTGCGGCCTGAAAAAATCGGAGATATGCTCTCAACGTTTCCGGTCATTGATGCATTAAAAAATAATTTCCCGCATCTTAAAATATCAATATTAGCCTCTCCCAAAAATATTGCGCTGATTAAGAACGATCCCCGGTTTGACAAAATCTATATCTATCACAAAAGAATCTGGCGGGATTTATTTCAGTTGCGGCAAATAAGAAAAGAAAATTATGATTGTGTAATTGACATGATCTGCAACGATTCCGTCACAGCTCTGTTTATTTCCCAGTATTGTGTGAAAGATTGTCCCCGCATTGGGGTTGAGAAAGTAAAATACGGCGAATTTTATGATTTTAAATTCAATAATAATTCTGACCATATCATAGATAATACCCTGGAAACCTTAACGGCTTTTGGAATAAACCCAGCCTCAGCCAGTGGATTTGCTCCCCCTTATATTGGTAAAAAAGATTTTAAGTTGGCTGAAGATTATTTTGATCAATATAAAACAGGCCATCCATTAATTAAAAAAATCGGTTTTAATCTTTCTGCCGGTTCACCCACTCGCATTTTATCCAATGATAAATTATTGGAAATAATATCACCTATTCTTGCACTCAATAATGATTACCATATATTTTTATTTACTACACCGGGTGAAAGAGGCAGGGCAGAAGAAATAATGCGGAATTTTAAAAGTAGAGTGAACCTAATTCCTCAAAACATGAATTTGATACAAGCTTCGGCTCTTATTTCCAAACTGGATATCATGATATCCCCGGATACTTCTTTGATTCATATTGCCCGTTCGCTTCAGATCCCCGTAATAGGTTTATACAGCCAATGCCAGTGGAATCTGTTATGGTGGCATCCTTATAAACAGAGGGAAGGGGCCGTGCTTTCGTCTAACAATGATAACATTCATGATATTTCTGTAGATAGAATTCTTAAAACTTTTGAATCTGTGATGCTTAAAAAAGTGGCTTCGGAGGGGAAATGAAACTGTCGGTTGTAATAATTACTAAAAACGAAGAGCATAATATCAGGCGCTGTCTGGAATCGGTCAAATGGGCCGATGAAATTATTCTGGTCGATTCTCAGTCAACCGATAAAACAGTTGATATCGCCGGTGAATATGGAGCTAAGATTTTTTCACCTGAATGGAAAGGATATGGCTTTGCCAAACGAGAAGGGGTCAACAATGCTTCCGGAGAATGGGTGCTCTCAATTGATGCCGACGAAGAAGTTACTCCTGAACTGGCTGAAGAAATTAAAATGATTTTAACTACTGATGAGATTTATGATGGATATTTAATCAATCGCCATACTAATTTTATGGGAAAATGGATAAACCATTGCGGTTGGTACCCCGATTATCTTCTACGGTTGTTTCGCAAGGGGAGTGGAAATTTCAATGATGCCGTTATCCATGAAAAAGTAGAAATAAAAGGTAAAACCCGTGAACTAAAATCTAAATTATTGCATTACAGCTACCCTACCATGGAAGCATATTTGGAACGGTTTAACCAATATACAACAATAGGAGCTGAGGCTGCCCTGGCAAGCGGGAAAAAAGCAGGAAATTTTGATATTGTCTTTCGTCCTTTCATATCCTTTATTGATCACTTTCTTACCCATCAGGGATTCCAGGATGGGATAGAGGGATTTATAATTTCTGTGATGTCGTCGGTGGCGGTAATGGTCAAATATGTCAAATTGAGGCATTTGCAGAAAAAGGCCAAGAGATTGGAGAAAAATGTCTAAACAAGTTGAATTAAATCCCGGTGATAATATTTTAATCAGCCGCACCGATAAACTGGGTGATCTGATTTTGGCGTTGCCATTCGTAGAAACGATAAAGGTCCGTTATCCTGAATGTCGGGTTGATGTTTTAACATCACTATATGCTTCCCCAATTTTGGAAAACAATCCCAGGATTGATCGCATTGTCCGGGTTCAAAATGATCAGCTACTGATCGACAAGCTTTATAAAAAAGATCTTTTGTATCGAATAAGACAGGGAGATTATAAAGTAGTGGTTGCTCTGTACCCAGAAAGGCAGATAAGCCACCTTTTTAATAAGGCTGAAATTCCTACTCGCATTGGCACTTCAGGAAGATTTCATTCTGTATTTTTTAATGTTCATCTAATCCACAGCCGCAAAGCTAACAAAAAACACGAATATGAATACAATCTGGACTTTTTGCAGTTTTTCAAATATGGAGAGACAATTTATAAACCCCAAGTGTATTTGGTTGATAAAGAGATAAACAACGCCTATCGAATACTCTCCAATGTTGGTATCAAGGATAAATTTGTGGTGCTTCATCCGGGGACCAAAGGTTCGGCGGAACAATGGCCGATAGGAAGCTTTCTGGATTTATATCAGATGCTTGAGAAATCCGGATTGGATGTGGTAATATCAGGGTCGGAGGGTGAAGGGGCAAAGATCGGGGAAGTGGCAAATAGAAAAGGAATAAAAATACGAGATATCACCGGAGAGACAGATTTGAGAACACTGGCAGCAGTGTTGTCATTAGCTACCGTAGTTGTGGCCAATTCTACCGGCCCGCTTCATCTTTCAGCGGCTGTCGGAACCAGAGTTGTCGGTTTGTATCCGGTTAAAAAGATTATGTCCCCTCGCAGATGGGGACCGGTCGGGAAGTATCATAAGGTTATTCAACCCCCTCTGCCTTTCTGCCAATGTCCTTCGGGACAATGCAAATGTATGGAATCAATCGACGTCAATAATGTTTTCGATCAAGTAATTGATACTTTTAATCTGACAACTGTTTGGAAATTATTATGAATCTTGCAGAATTTATAATAAAAATTGAGTCTTTTAACGCCAATGTAAATATTCCTCTGATCAGGAAGGCTTATGAATTTTCCGATAAAGCTCATGCCGGTCAAAAGAGAATCTCCGGCGAACCCTACATAGAGCACTGTCTTGAAGTTGCCTTTATTTTAGCCGAACAGCATATGGATTCCACGACTATTGCGGCTGGATTGGTTCATGATGTTGTGGAGGATACAAATTTCACTCTGGAAGATATCAGGATAGAGTTTGGCGATGAAATTGTAGATCTGGTAGATGGTGTTACAAAGATCGGATCGGTTGAATATGTCTCACGAGAAGATCGACAGGTAGAATACTTTCGGAAAATGCTCTTAACGATGGCTAAAGATATAAGAGTGATCCTTATTAAACTGGCCGATCGATTACATAATATGCGTTCCCTCCAACCCTTACCGCCGGATAAAAGAGTCAGAATCGCTCAGGAAACTTATGATATCTATTGCCCCCTGGCGCATCGCTTCGGAATAAATAAAATTAAAGTAGAACTTGAGGATTTAGCTCTAAAATATTTAAATCCAGAAATATATCACGATCTTGTAAGGAGAATCAAAGAGAAAAAAGAGGAGCGGGAAGCTTACATTGAATCGATAGTAAAACCAATCCGTAAGGAGTTAGAGAAGATTGGCATTCAGGCGACGGTTTATGGCCGTGCCAAACATCTTGATTCTATCTATCGCAAAATCAAAATCAGAGGGGTTGTCTTTGAAGATATTTTTGATCTGTTTGCCATAAGATGCATTGTTGGTACGGTTGGTGAATGCTACCATACTATGGGGACAATACATTCCATGTGGAAGCCGATAGAAGATCGATTTCATGATTATATTGCCAATCCAAAACCAAATGGATACCGTTCTCTCCATACGACTGTATTTGGCCCCGGAAATCACCGGGTAGAAATACAAATTCGGACGCATCAGATGCATCATGTGGCAGAAAACGGAATAGCAGCTCATTGGCTTTATAAAGAGGGGCGCCAGGCGATGAGCAAATCTGATCGGCAGATGGTCTGGCTCAGGGATATTCTCGATTGGCAGAAGGATATGACCAATCCGGCCGATTTCCTTGAATATCTAAAAATCGACTTATACTCAGAAGATATTTTTGTGTTAACTCCTGAAGGAAAGCTGGTTCATCTTCCCAAAGGCTCAACTTCGCTTGATTTTGCTTTTCAAATTCATACTGAAATAGGCATCCATTGTGCCGGAGCCAAAATAAATAATCGCCTTCAGCCCTTATCGACAAAACTTAAAACGGGTGATACCGTTGAGATAATTACAAATTCCAACCGGGCTCCGTCGCATGACTGGTTGAAATTAGTCACAACTTCATCAGCTCGTACCAAAATCCGGCGTTGGTTAAAGCAGGCGGGCTATGAACAGTCAATTAGTCTCGGTAAAGAAATTCTTCAGAAAAAGATGAGGAAGCTGCACCTGAAATTCCCAACTGATGAAGAACTTCAGGGTTATGCCGAGCAGCTTAATAAAAAATCGGTTGAAGATCTTTATGCCGATATCGGCAAGGGGGGATTATCACCCCGGCAGGTTACCTCTCTAATCGAACCGGAAGAAGAAGAAAAAGAAGTAGGCTTTGTAGGCAAGGTTATTGACCGCATTCGGGGCAAAAAGGGTATCAAGGTTCACGGTCTGGACAATATGATGTTTCGTTTTGCCGGATGCTGCCAGCCGATTCCCGGTGAGGATATTGTCGGCTTCATTACACGGGGGAGAGGTGTTACTATTCATAGAGGGGATTGCAAAGTTGCAGTAGAGCTCCAAAATCAATTCCCGGAACGAAAAATCGAAGTTAGCTGGGATGCTGGTCGGGGACAGGCGTTTGTTGTCAGGATTGAAATTGTTGTCGAGGACCGTAAAAATATGCTGCGGGACGTCATGCAGGCGATTGGGGATGCGGATACCAATATTCGTGCAGCTGAAATGAAATCAAACGACACAACCGCTACCGGCGAATTTGTGTTGGAAGTTTCAAGTCTCTCTCATCTCAACCGTATTCTCGACAAAGTGCGCAAGGTCAAGGGGGTTATCGAAGTCACCCGTTCTCACGGTAAAGAAAATCCCGATCTTAAAGATTCGATTGATTGACAATCAATTTTATTCAAATATTACTTCCAAATTTAGCGTATCATTACCCCTGATAATCAGCAATGAGGTGCTGTCCCCTTTGCGGTATTTTCCCAGAGTATTCATATAATCATAAATATCGCCAATGTCGACACTACCCATCCGAATTATCACATCCCCTTTAAGCAGTCCGGCTCGGTCACCGGGGCGATCGGGAGATACTCCGTCAACCCCGAGTCCCTCGACTTCAGTGATGAAATCGGGCATTATTCCCAGTGTTACCGAGTAGCTTGATCTTCGGTCCATATCATCAGATTTCGTCTTCTGGAATACAAGTTCCCCTTGATAATTGTCAAAGTGATTTATAATTTCGGTTACCATTTTTGTAACTTTGACTATACCCTCAGTATCAATTTTATCAACATCATCAGCCGGAGTATGGTAATCATCATGAGCTCCGGTGAAGAAGTACAAGACAGGAATTTCCTGATTATAAAATGAGGTATGATCCGAAGGGCCTACTCCTGATTCCTTAAATGCAATGGTCAAATCACCAGTTTCCATACTATCGAAATATGATTTGAATTCCGGACAGGTACCTGTTCCCATAATAGCCAGACCTTTCTCCTGTTGAGCCAGACGTCCAATCATATCCATATTGACCATCATGCGGACTTTCGATGAATCGATGGTCATGTGGCGGGCATAATGCCCTGAACCCAAAATTCCAAATTCTTCGCCCGAAAAGGAAATAAACAGCAAAGAATATTTTAATTCATTTCTATAGGAAGAATAATAACGAGCCAGTTCCAGCAGGGCTGAACTTCCTGATCCGTTGTCATCGGCGCCGTTGTGAATCATTG
>CAYPUP010000006.1:0-17026 GCA_964413795.1 uncultured Ignavibacteriales bacterium | reverse complement strand
GTAAGTAATTTATACCTATGGATAACAAAATTGAAGTATTAGCGCGAGTGTACAGGGGGAAGTCAGTTGAAGCAATACATTACGGCGCTATTGCGGTTGTCGATGCCAATGGAGAATTGACTCACTATATCGGTGACCCCTATGAACCCTTTATGACTCGTTCATCAATCAAACCCTTTCAAGTGATGCCGTTATTTGTCTCAGGTGCTGCTGATCATTTCAAATTTACACCAAAGCAACTGGCTATTATGTGCGGTTCGCATGTCGGTTCGGATCAGCATTATGAAATTGTAATGCAAAATCTAAAAACCGCAGGCAACAGCCCTGAGAATCTAAAATGCGGCTGCCACTGGCCATTGGGGATGATGATGGAACAGAATTATCCTCTTAATGGTGAGGATAAAGACCCGGTCCGGCATAACTGTTCCGGCAAGCATTCGGGGTTTTTGGCTCAGGCAAGGTTTCTGAAAGATGAAATAGGAGAATATCTTAACCCTAACTCCAAAACCCAGCAATTGGTCAAACGGACATTGTCAGATTTTTGCGAGTATGATTTTGATAAGATGCACACTGGAATTGATGGCTGTAGTGCCCCGAACTATCCAATGCCGATATATAATTTGGCTCTTGGATTCAAGAAGATCATGAACGGGGATGCCACTGGCAAAGTCACAAAGGATATTTTAAGCAGAATAAGAGAAGCCATTACGACCTATCCTGAAATGGTCTCAGGTGAAAAACGGCTTGATTTGGATATGACCCGGTCTTTTGGTGGTAGATTAATAAGTAAAATTGGCGCTGAATCAATCCAGGGCATAGGTTTTTCTGATCCGGCTGCCGGGATTGCCATAAAAGTACATGACGGCAATCAGAGAGCATTAGGTGCAATTTGTCTTTCCATTTTCAAGCAATTGGGTTATATTAAAGATATAAAGGATTTCCCTCTTCTGGAAAAATACGAGAAACCGGAAGTGAGAAATGCCAAAAATAAATTAACCGGTTACATAGTTCCAGAGTTTGAATTGAAAAAGGTTTGAACCAAAATTGAAATTCAAATTTAAAACATTTCTGCATCTCGGACTCAGCTATCATCGCCGCTGGGTTAAACGCCACCCATAGGAGTGGCAGAGTGGCATAGCCACCTCTATTGTTCCTTAGATTATTATTCATTAAAAATTTAGTTTAGGAGAAAACCATGTCGAGGACTCGACAGCCAATAGAACCGCACCGTATCAAATCAGTGGAGCCAATTAAGTGTTTAAGCACCCATGAGCGTGAGCAGAAAATTGTTCAGGCCAAATACAATATTTTCAAAATAGACGCCGCGGATATTTATATCGATCTTTTAACCGATTCAGGTACTACTGCTATGTCGGCACGGCAATGGGCGGCTCTTATGATGGGAGATGAATCTTATGCCGGGGCTACATCATTTCGTAAATTTGAAAAAACCGTCAAAGAAATATTCAAAAAAGAATTTGTTATTCCATGCCATCAGGGGCGCTCGGCTGAAAATCTGATGTTCAGTACGGTGGTTGGGAACGGAAAGTATGTCGTTAATAATACCCATTTTGATACCACCAGAGGGAATACCCTGCATAAAGGTGGAATTCCTATCGATCTTCCATGCGAAGAAGCTTCTTCTGACGAACCTATTCCTTTTAAAGGGAATATGGACGTTCAAAAGCTTGAAGATTTCATAATTACCCGCAAAGCTGAAAATATTGCCATGGTGATGATGACTGTGACAAATAATTCAATTGGCGGCCAACCGATTTCAATGGCAAATATTCATGAGACTTCAGCTCTTTGCAAAAAACACGGCATACCCTTTTTCTTTGATTGCGCCCGTTTCGCCGAAAATTGTTATTTCATCAAGAGGGATGAGGCTGGTTACGGGAATAAGACTATTGCTGAAATTGCTTCCGAGATGTTCTCGCTTTGCGACGGAGTTATGATGTCAGCCAAAAAAGACGGTATGGCCAATATTGGCGGATTTATTGCTCTAAATGATGAAAATCTGAGTGATCGGATAAAAGAACTTATGATCCTTGTCGAAGGTTTCCCGACTTATGGAGGGTTAGCCGGACGAGACCTTGAAGTTCTGGCTGTTGGCTTAAAGGAAGTTCTTGATTTTAATTATTTAGATTTTAGAATCAATCAGGTTGCCTATTTTGGAAAGCGAATCAAAGAGGCGGGAATGCCGATTATTGAACCGACCGGTGGTCATGCTGTTTTTATCAATGCCGGGGCTTTGCTGCCACATATTCCTGCCGGTGAATTTCCCGGACAATCTTTGACGGTTGAATTCTATCGTGAAGGGGGCGTGCGGGTGGTGGAAATTGGCTCTCTTATGTTTGGCGGAGTAGATCCCAACACCGGAGAGAAGCTAACAGCGTTTAAAGAACTGGTCAGGATGGCAATGCCACGCCGGGTTTATACCAACACTCATTATGATTATGTTGCCGATGTCGCCAGTCGTATTGTAGATAAGAAAACAACTTTAGGTGGTTATAAAATTATTAAAGAGCCAGCTTTTCTCAGACATTTCACCTGTGATCTGGCTTCAGTAAGTGAAAAAAAAGTGATCAAATAAATTGGTAAAACGGAAAATAATATTTAATCTTTTATTGGCAGCTATTATAACAGCTTCTTCCTGCGGGGTGAAGTTTGAAACCGGGCAAACCAAGGAAGAGGCTCAGGCTTCTTCGCAAATTACTGCCAATAAAATAAAATCTGACTGGGCCAGGCTTATTAATAACTCATCCCCGCAAGAGGTCGGGTTTAATTTAAAAACCCATCTTGAAAACATTTCCATTAAACTTATTGAGTATGGATTCAGATTAGCTGAAAAGTGGCAAGAAGGAAACGAAGGCAGAGGGTCGGCAATCCCTGATAACGAAATGCGAACTGTAATTGAGAACTGGATCTCCGGAGATGAGCCGATCATAAATGCCTGGGAAGATAATATTGATTATGCCCGTCAAAGATTGGTTGAAGATGGCTTTTATACTCAAGAGACAACAGCTTCATTTGATAAAATGATCGAACATTTCAATACTGTATACAGCACAGTCATATTTCCGGAAGGGGATGTTTTCAAATATGAGGATCAATTAATGGTTATGAAAAGTGAAACAGAAAAGCAAATCAGGAAAGTGGAAATCGAAATTGATAGGTATTAAATTATCAGAATTAAGCATTTTATGAAAATCTATTCACTTTTTTCTATAATTATTGCAATTAAGAGGATGGGCTAATTTCTGAATTGGACCTGAGATCGTTAGCTATTAGATTGTGATACAACATTTTAGAGGATAAGTACGTCAATTTATATATTTTATGGCCGAATAATTGCGTACAGAGACATTTAAGATAATGCTTGCTTGACATTTTTTATGGAACTTTTTATTATATAGCGATTTATACAATATGGAGGAATGAATATAGAATAATCGGTTAACGTGGTTTTAGTAAATTTAATAATTGGTGTTGGTAGAGTAAAACTAAGGCTCCGAACCGTGTTCTATGTTGTTCCGGTTTAAGAGCCGGGTGGAAAACCTGGTTTCTTATGATTAAAATATTGTCTAAATTTTTTTTATTTCTGTTGGTTTGTCTCCTGATGAGTAATTTTACTGCTCATGGTGATGAACTAAATATCATTGAATCCACTGATTCCTATTTTCACTTTACCCAATCAATTAACATTTCAGAACTTAAGTACCAGGTAGAACCGGATTCCTTAAAAGCATACTTCTATAATGTGCATATAGGAATTCCTTCTGGAGCTTCAGTCCGGTTAGTTTCTGCTTCAGGGAAAGAGTTGAGTTCACTTTCCTCAGATAAGATTAATCCGGACATGATTTCATCTGTACCCCACCCACTGGTAGAAATTTCTAATCCTAAAAATATACGTGGTCGTCAATTTGTAACAATCAGAATATATCCAATAGTCGGTGCACAATTCTTCAGTGACGTGGAAGTAAAAATTTCTTTTAATAGTGGACAAACAACAAGCGGTAATCTTCCCAATGATCCAAATTTTGACCGGATTTTAAAAGCCCTTCTTTCAAATTATGATCAATTTTCAACATGGAAAATTCCGGCAAAACCGATTTCAAAATTAGCTTCAACCTCGTCTCCTTTTGCTGATGGCGGTGACTGGTACAAAATTGAAGTGGCTACAACCGGGTTAATAAAAATTACCGGTGAACAATTGCAGAATGTTGGCATTTCCCTTAATAATCTAAATAGTGATGACATTCATATCTATAATGGCGGGGGAAAACAGCTTCCGTTTGACAACAGTACTGATCGACCGACATTTGATGAACTGGCAATATATATTGATGACGGAGGAGATGAGCTTTTCGACAATTCCAATTTCCTTCTCTTTTATGGCGAAGCGGTTGATCGCTGGATATATGAACCGGAAGCTACCTATTACATCAATAATATTTACACTGACAGGAACATCTACTGGCTACATCTTAACAGCACACCCGGATTGAGAATGAGTTCAATAGATGCCAATCCCACGCAGGGATACGATACGATCATTTCTGATTTTCAAAGGAATGTACATCTTGAACAGGATAATATGCTGTTGATGCAGAAAAATGGAAGAACATTGGATTTTTATACATGGTACTGGTCAAATGAAGATTATTTGGAGCTCTTTGTTTCCACACCCGGAGTTATAGCGGGTGAAGCTGCCCGAGTCTATCTTGACGGGAGGACATCTTCTCCGTATATGCAGCTCTATGTCAATAATATTATGGCTGAAGATACCTGCAATAAATTTAACTGCCGCTATGGAGTTTCATGGCTGCAGGATGGCCTTAATAATTTTAAAATATATCTCAGCGAAGGCTATGATGCCTTGCCTTATTTTAATTATCTCGAAGTATTTTATACCAGCCGGTTATTACCGGTTTCAAATATTTTAGATCTTCATTTAGAGCCATTTGAAGGCAATGGTCTGGTTAGGGTGATCAATAATTTTAACAGCCCCCCTCTAATTCTGGATATTAGTAATCCCCTGAAGCCTAATGTAGTAACTAATTCAGTGACAAACACTCAGGAGATTACTTTTATTACAAGCGGACAGAATACAGATAACCGAAGGTTTTATCTTGGCCGAACGGCAAATGCCGTATCACCCGTTTCAATAAAATTGGAGGTGACTAATGATCTGGTTTCTAATCCTCAACAGACAGACCTCATTGTAATTACCGATCGCAGATTAGAAAATGCCCTTGATGAATATGTTGCATACCGTGAGTCGGAAGGTTTTTCTATCTCAGTAATTACTGTGGAAGATATTTATAATAATTTTTCTTTTGGTCTTTTTGACCCAACCGCAATAAGAGATTTTCTTAAGTTTGCCTATGAAAATATTCCTGCTCCCTCTCCGGCGGGGGGGCTATTGGTTGGTGATGGTAATTATGATTACCTTGATGTCCTTAAATCTGGTGTGGATAACAGAATACCACCGTATGTAAATTCTTATGACCGGTCTGTATCCGATGATAATTATATTTATTTTGGTGATTTTGGTATTCTTGACAGCGACACCAGTTACCAAGTTGACAATATCGGGTATGATATGTATTTAGCCCGCTGGCCGGTGAGATCTTCGGCTGAAATCAATATCATTGTGAATAAGATTAAACAATATGAATCAGCCTCAAATACCGGCTTCTGGAAAAATAAAATAACGCTGGTGGCAGACGATGAATATGGAGAGTTTGACGGTGAGACTTTTCATACCACCCAAACTGAAGAATTGGAAATATATCATATCCCGCGTCATTTTTACCGTAATAAAATTTACTTGTGGGATTATCCATTTGTAAATCAATATAAACCAGCGGTCAATGATGATATCGTTAAAGCCATCAACGAAGGTACGCTGATCATTAATTACGCTGGGCATGGAAGTCCGGATCTTTGGGCTCATGAGCATGTCTTTACCCGTTATGATGATGTGCCGCGATTGAAAAATTATGATAAATTGAGTCTCTTTTTTGCAGCATCATGTGCGATTGGATTTTTTGATGCTCCCGAAAGGGATGCTCTTGCCGAAGATTTGCTGGTCCACCCCAATGGGGGAGCTATTGGTGTTGTCTCCGCTACGCGGTTAGTCTGGTCAGGTGATAATGCTCAATTTAACCAGGAGACATTTGATATCCTCCTGAAGGAAGATTCCCTGACTATTGCCGAAGCTGTTTATCTCGCTAAATTAAAAAGACAGTATAATTTGCCGGGAATACCCTCACCGGAAGCTAATGATAGAGCCTATTTGCTTTTTGGTGATCCCCTGGTAAAATTGATAATGCCGAAACTTGGCATGGAGCTGGTTGAATTTCCCGACAGTCTTAAAGCTTTGGAAAGAACCAATATCAGAGGGAATGTTTTAGATGAAACAGGTAATACATATATAGCGGATGGCCGGTTGGTTATAAACATCTACGATGCCCAGCGTCAGAAGACATATAAAAATATTGATTATAAATTAACCGGTTCTGCAATCTACCGGGGAACTGCATCTATAACCAACGGCGCATTTGATTTTGATTTTATAGCTCCTCTTGACGTCAGCTATGGCGGGGAAGGGGCGCAAATTTATCTTTATGCTGAATTCGAAAATACAGATGCCATAGGTTTAGTTGATTCACTGGGAATTTCTAATACGGCATTTTCGACTACAGATTCAATCGGACCCGAAATAATCTTCAGCTTCACCGGAATTGATAATTTCCAAAGTGGTGATTATGTTCCAGGAGATGCTAATCTTGAAGTTATTATTACGGACTCTTCCGGCGTAAATCTTTCCGGGTCTCTGGGGCATGGGATAACTTTGGTTATTGATGGGGAAGCTGAAAATTTGATAAATCTTACCAATAAATTTGAATATGATCCGGATAATTATAATCAGGGCACGCTTGATTATCAGATAAATGATTTACAACCCGGGAATCATGCCTTTAAATTAAAGGTATGGGATAATGCCAACAATTTTTCAACTGTGGAATTTGCCGCTCAGGTAAGTGCCGAAAATGGATTGGCAATAATGGATATGCTTAATTATCCCAATCCGATGAATGAAAATACTCGTTTCAGCTATTACCTTACTCAGAGAGTGGAAAAATTTTCACTCAATATTTATACCCTTTCAGGAAGAAAAATCAGAACTTTTGAGAGATACCCGACAGAATCCGGTTATTTTGACGATATAGAGTGGTATGGAGATGATTTTCATGGCGACCGCGTAGCCACTGGAGTCTATCTATACAAAGCAATGGCAAATCCTATTTCAGGGGAAGATGCTGTTGAAGTTTATGGAAAAGTAGTTGTTATTAATTAATATTCAGGAGATTTTATGATCACCAGGACAATTTTTGGGTTAGTGGTTACTTGTTTTTTAATCTTAACTCTGACAGCTGATAGTTTTGCAGTATCCGAAGCTTCAGCGCTGTTTCTGAGACTCGCTTCAGGCGCTCGTGCCGCCGGTATGGGGGAGGCTTTTGTTGCCGTTGCCGATGATGCTACTGCAACACACTGGAATCCTGCCGGGCTGGGTGCTTATCCATTGGCTGATTCATGGAAAGATGCAAATGTTCCCATGATGTACAGGCCGCTCAAACAGGTTGCTGTTTTGAAAAAAGAGAATGGCAGCAGTTACCAGGCTTATGAATTTTGGGCGTTATCCAAAAAGGGTCTTGTAAGGTATGATAATAGTAACTGGTATGAAGGGGATGTCTTCTCTCTTCGATCCAACGATAAAGTTGCACAGAAAGTTAAATCGTTTTTTAGCATAGAAAATGATGAAATATTAACTGCAACAGTTGCAAAAGTGGCTGAATTTAACAGCCAAATGACTTTTGAAGAATTGGAATCTCTTCGTACTGATGTTATGAGTAATGTCCCCGATGATTACACCCGTAAAACAGAAATGAGCGAAGCATTCGATTCCCTTATTATTATATATAACGAATGCCGTATCGATTGGGTGAGAGCGAATGAGATTGCCGAACGTTTTAACGAAGGCATGAAAGACAGTACTCTGAAAGACAGTGAATGTGAGAAGATCAATTTTGCCGTTCAGCGTTCAAAATCTCGTTTTGTTCCGGAAGAAATTACAATTCCATTCAGTGCTATGTTTAAAGGTGAATTTACATCCATTGCCTCCGGCGGCCGCAACCTTATGGTTGGCACAACGGAAGGGTTATATTATTATTCAGGAGAGCGCTGGAGAACTTTAAATGATCTTGAGGGGCTGCCTTCAACTTCAATCACCTGTCTTCAGATCATTGCCGGGACATATTATATCGGTACTGATAAAGGGTTGACCACTTACAAACTGGGACGCTTTGAGGGTTTCAGCGATAATCAATTTCAAGCTAGAACTGACTCCATAATCAATGAATTAACGGGTAATTATGAAGTGCCTGTAACAGTCGAATCTGTTGAGATAGGAGATCTTCCTAAAGGATACGTATCTGCTATAGGATCCGGCAACGCCAGCGATATTTGGACTGTTATTGATGATGACCTTTATCGTTTTGACGGTGAAACCTGGTCCAATAGTTTTATTTATACTGTTGCAATTGATGAAACCCCGGAATCAATTGCAGAAAAGTTTCTGATTTATGGCTCAGAAAATGAAAAAGATAAATTCCTCGAAAAACTTTTTGCCATAAATACATCACAAATTGAAGATAATTCCAAAGGCACTCCTGCTGAAGATGCCATTCCTGCCGAAGAAGTTTTAATAAATGATCCGGAAGCCGAAGTTCCGGTTGATATTAAAATTGATACTACACAACTGTCAGAAATTCAAAAAATACCTCTTGAAAAAGAGAAGACAGTTTTTGTCCCGGCTGATATAAATTCCCTGAGTCCGGGTGATATGATAAAAGTTCCTTATTTAGTCGGAATCAGAGGAACGGTCACCAGTATATATGCGGTTGACAATAATATCTGGCTGGGGACTGATAATGGCTTGGTATATTTTAACGGTGAATCATGGTCACTGCCAGGTTATAAGGATTATGTTGTAACTGCGGATGTTACCTTTGATACTCTTTTGGTCGGCTATAATAAATTGAAACATGATGCAGCCTTAACAGAGAATTACAAAAAGGCTCTTCTGGCTGTAAATGAATTAACTGACACCATACTAAATACTGGTGATACAATAAAGATATATAAGAATCCAACCGCGACCAGAATTAATTCGATTCAGGGACGATCAAAACAGGTTTATTTTGCCACCTCTGATGGGCTTCATATGTTTGATAACCAGAGTGAAAAACTTAAACCTGTTACTGAAAAGGGAATGAACAAGTCAAATTCGATTTATGTCAATAATATTGATGATCAGCTATGGTTAGCCAGTGATGATCATATTGTATTCAAAGCTAAAGGAAGAAATGAATTAACCTTTATGGTCTCAAAATGGCTGCCGGAGCTGGCCAGTGATATGTATTATGCTTATTTATCAGGAACCCATAATATTCAGGGATGGGGTACTGTCGCTTTAAGCTTTACTTATCTTACTTATGGCCAGATAGGATTGACTGATGAAACTGGTCATGACATGGGTACTGATGAACCATATGAATTAGCGGCCAATGTTACCTTCGGAACGCCCCTGACAAAATCCCTCTCGGGAGGAATCTCTGTTAAATTTATTTATTCACTTCTCTCTTCTAGGGGTGAATTAGCTACTACAGGTAGTACTGGAGCGGCTCAGGGTTCTGGCAGCAGTAAAGGTATGGGGGTTGATCTGGGTCTGCTATATCGGATGAATCCTAAATTAAATCTTGGACTGGCAATCACCAATCTTGGTCCTGATTTGCAGTACAGCCAGAAAGAACAAGCCGACCCTCTTCCAAGGAATTTGGCTCTTGGCTTTTCTTATAAACTCCTAAATTCCGATTATAATCGTTTTCTTGTGACTGCGGAAGCAAATAAATCTTTAGTTGATATTGGCAATCTTAAAGAGACTATATACAATATAGGTATGGAGTATGTCTATGCCGATTTATTTGCTCCTCGTGTCGGATATATTTATGATAAAGAGGGAAATGTTAAAACACCTACTCTCGGAGTAGGAATTTATATTCTCGATAAACTGAGATTTGATTTTGCATATATACCCGGTGGTAATGTTGCTTTGGCAAATACCTTGCGTACTTCGCTAACAATGGTATATTAATTAGCTGAGTTATTAAAATGTAAACATAGGATGTTGCATTGATTTTAAAAATATTACTATCCGTTTTGTTGCTGATAGCCTCGTTATCAGCAGATGATAAAATATATCCAATTATAAAAATCTCCCCCGATGATAACGGGGGAGATAATTTTGTAAAGCACCGTTGTCTGATGCCTAATACGGGCGAGACTATTATTCCTGGAATTAATCGGGATAAATCATGGTCTCTTCCTGATAAAGCTCTTGATGCCAATCAGGAGGTAGTCATAAAAGTACTTGTACTGCGGTTTAATTTCCAGGAAGAGTTACCTGATGATCCTAATACGACCGGTGACGGCATGATGGATTTATATGACCCTTTTGCAACTTCGGAAGATTCAGCAGCCTATTATGATCTGGTCGGTCACTGGATAGATCCCCCGCCGCATGATTCATTTTATTATGATGCCCATTTGCAGGCTTTGAGCCGCTACTATGAGACTGTTTCGGAAGGAAAAATTACTCTCTCATGGGATATTTTTCCACCAGCAAAAGATTCAGTTTATACCTTGCCGGAGCCGATGAATTACTACGGCAAGTGCGAAGGGGATTCGGTAATAACGGGTCTGGAAAGATATTTTATTGATTGTATTAAGATGGCCGATTCAGCCTCTCCTGAAATCAGGTTTGATGATTACCAGTCAATATTTTTATTTCACGCCGGATCTGATCGTCAAAATGATATTGGCTTCCCTGAAACCTGCAATGACCTGTTTACCGGGTTTATTCTCTTCGGAGATTCAATCGGTGTTGATTTTAATACACATTATGTCCGTTCAGCTCTGATGATGCCTGAAACAGCCAGCCAGGATAACCGCGCCACAGCCTTGAATGCAGTCATTGCTCATGAATTTGGACATCAGTTGGGATTAGTTGATATTTATAGTACACGCAGTTTTTTGACCCAGTTAGGTGACTTTGCTTTAATGGACAATAACGGTTTTGGAACCGGGATAGATTTTGGTTTTGATGTTGGCCGTGTTTTTGGTGCAATTCCAGTTTATCCATGCGCCTGGTCGAGAGCTTATCTCGGTTTTGTTGATGTTCATGATTTCAGAAAAGGGACTGATATTAAAATAGCGTCTGCGGGGATGATTTCTGACAGTATCAAAATCGCCCGTATCCCTATTAGTGAAAACGAATATTATCTGATCGAAAACAGACTCATTGAAATTGACGGAAAAGAGACCGGTATCAGAGCTGATGCTCGTACGGGTGTTATCCAGGGAACGGTTGAGATTTTAAGAGATGAGTTGGGGAATATTATAGGGTATGGAGACTATACTACCGAATATGATAATCTTATTCCCGGTTCCGGCCTTTTGGTCTTGCATGTTGACGAAAGTGTTGCCGGACTGGATTGGGATGATGACGGCGTAAATAACTTTGATGATAATGACCTGCAATGGATTTCCGATCAAAGATTTATCAGTCTGGTAGAGGCGGATGGTCTGGTTCATCTGGGTGGATATTACAGATCTGGCTACGGGCGAGCGGAAGATTTATTTCGCGATGACCGCAATACTTCATTTACACCCAATACCAACCCGGCGGCTATTGATAATACCGGCAACAATACCCATGTATATATGACTGATATCAGCCGGGTAGCGGATACTTTCGGGGTGAATATTACTCTTGATGATCATTTTATTAGATTTGATCTTGAAACCGATAAGCTGGTTTCAGGTTTTCCTGTTCGTGTCGGTTACCCGGAATTTGGCCTGGCTCCAATCTATGATGATTTAAATAAAGATGGCACTGATGAAATAATATGCGCCTCAGGAAATCAGGTTTTGGTTTTTACGACTGAAGGAGAAAATTATCTTCGTAAATTTTATAGTGATCCTTCGGCGCCGTTATTCTACGATGTTGCCCTTTCCAGCATAGATACGGGAAGACAATATACCGTACCGATGTTCTTACGGTTTAAGTATAATCAACCTGTTTATGCCGGCCCAGTAACCGGCTATTTTGGAATTGACACCACCGGTGAAAAGCTGGTAGTGGTTGGCATTCCAACCCCTGATGCAGCCACAGACGGGCAGGTTTTGATTTATAAGCCGGTCGATGATGACAACGATGGCCAGGCTGATTATGCCTCATTCTTTTTTACAGTTGGTTCGCCTATTGCCATGATATTTGGAGATAAAATTAATGTACTGACCGATTCGGGTATTGTTTACGAAAAGCTGACCAACGCTGTCAATCAAAAAACTCAACTGGGCCGATTTCCTAATGAAGAATATCATGGTATCTGCAAAATTGGTGCCGCTGTTATTCTTTTAGCAGGTGATTCTGATGCAACGACTATTTATGCTTTATATAATGATCAGATCGATTCCCTTCAATTAATCGGACATTATCGCTATGGCCCGATTTCAGCCGATATGAATCGCGACGGGATATTTGAAGTGGTGGCTATTACTGCTGGCGGGAATATTGCTTTGGTTTCGGTTGACCTTGATCCTCTAAGTTTATCAATTTGTAAAACGCTGAATTCGGGTTATTCTGCGACAGCCAATCCGGTTTTCGCTGATATAGATATTGACGGTTATCCCGATTTAATCTTTGGCGGGCTAAACCATATTTGTGCTTATAATCGGGAGTTGACATTGATCACCGATTTCCCTAAGCAAATTGACGATCGATCCTATTCAAATAATGTTATATCCAGTCCCACTGTTTCTGACATTGAAGACGGAGGGAAGATTGAAATTATTTTCCCAACCGACATTGGCAATATTTATTCGTTGGGTGATGGTATTTCATACGGATTCCCAATGTCAGGAGGTGAGATCGGAGTGGGGTCATCTCTGGTATTATCAGATTCACTTGGTGGATATTTTGGTTATTTGGGGGCGGATGGCTGGTTTTATTTGTGGCAGGCAGATTTTGATAATACTGATAATTACTGGCCTATGGGGGGAAGTGATGCTTCCGGTTCGCTCTCTCTTGATACTGAAAAACTTGGTGATCCAAAGCAGTACTCATCATCATTTGATAACAGTAAGTTTTATAATTACCCCAATCCGGCTGTCAATGGCTCTACTACTATCAGATACTTCCTCGGTCAGGAAGCTGAGAATGTTGAATTCCGAATTTATGATCTGTCAGGAGTGGAAGTTGACGTTTTTAATGGTACAACTCAGGGCGGGCTTGACAACGAAGTCGTTTGGAATTGTTCTGATATTGTTCCCGGTGTTTATCGTTGTATGATTAATGTCAAAATGAGCGGCAGTGAATCAAAAGCGTTTACCGATATTGCTGTAATTAGATAGGCAGGAAAGGAATACTTAATAATAATGAATTTTCGTAATATCTCGATCATCTTTTCTATCGGTATTATTATAACGTCCAATTCAGGTGCAACGGAATCAATTGTAAATCTTCTGGAACAGGAACAGCTTGCTGTTAAATACAGTCTGGCCAGTTCATACATGGAAGAGGTAACTTTTGTCAATGATAATATATATGATACTGATGAGGAAAATTCCTCCAACAAATATAAATCACCTGCAAAAGCTTTTGCCATGTCTCTGCTTGTTCCCGGACTCGGCCAGTTTTATAATGGGAGTAAAATTAAACCGGTTTTCTTTCTTGGTGTTGAAGTTGCCTCATGGGTTTTATACAGCAAATGGGACAGTAAAGGGGATGATTTAACCACTGAATTTGAAGCTTTTCATGATGAACATTGGATAAGATCTAGGTATGAGGATCAATATTTACTATGGACTTATGGTGAAACCGATGATGATTTGATAACTGCTCATGAGGTATCACATCATTTGCCCGACACCAAAACCCAGCAGTATTATGAAATGACCGGAAAGTATGATCAGTTTGCCTGGGGCTGGGATGATGCTCAACTTGGAGATGACTCTCTTAATGATTTTAGTAGTGCAAATCCCCCTCCCGGGATAACAGGTAATCCGATCAACACTCCCTACTCAGTCAACAGGATTGAGATCTATGAACCAATGCGCAAAGAGGCAGACGACAACTATCGGAAAGCAAACAGAATGATAATTGTTTCAGTCGCCAATCATGTGATCAGTGCCATGGAAGCATTCATTATGGCTAAAAGATTTAACAACAACCTTGATAAAGCTGAAGGCTCAATTCTCTCTCAAATCAATGTAAAACCTTCGGTGAAATCGTATAATTTTTTTAAAGATACCCCATATCTCACTTTAACATATAAGTTTTAGGATATTAAGATGAAATATTTTATTGCTGGTGTCATAATATTATCACTGGTATTTACAATTAATGCTGCTGATTTATCCAAAGTATCTATTGAAAATCAGGTAGCAGCTAATCTTAATCTTCCTCTGACATCAAACTTAAAG
This sequence comes from uncultured Ignavibacteriales bacterium, assembly GCA_964413795.1. Classification (GTDB taxonomy): domain Bacteria; phylum Zixibacteria; class MSB-5A5; order GN15; family FEB-12; genus DAOWMZ01. The sequence continues at coordinate 2,410 of CAYPUP010000006.1, read as the reverse complement.
TTAATGAATAGTAATTCTTATCAGGGTGGTATCTATGATGAGCAGCCTGAGGTGATCAATGATAACAGTAAATCGGTTATAAAAGCCGGTTTGTATTCTTTTATGATTCCAGGCTGGGGTCAATATTATAACCACAGAATGACCAAAGCCAGAATCTTTTTTGCTGCCGAAATATTGACATGGGTTTCATATTTCTCGCTGAGAGCCTATGGCAGTTGGCGTAATGATGATATGATTCGTTTTGCCAATTCTCAGGCGGGTGCGGATATTGAAGATAAAGATGAAATTTTTACCGGACAGATGGATGTGTACTGGGACATCGATCAATATAATGGCATCGGCCGTATTCTGGAGCCTGGTTCTCCATATTATTCCCCTAATTCATCTTACTACTGGCGCTGGCAATCGGCAGAAGATAAGGCTACTTTCGGGTACCTTAGGAAAAGAAGCAAAGAAGCCTACCGGGCCTCAAAATGGATGTTTATTGTTGGTCTAATTAATAGAGTGGTTTCATCTGTAGATGCGGTGCGCGATGCAAAAAGGGGAGGCAGTGAAGAACATGAAGACTTTTTATCATCGATAACAGATTCAAAATTTTCACTTGATATCGACCCCATGTCTTATGACCGGCAGATTAAATTGACGTATTATCCGGGATTTTAAATAATGTTTAAATATAGCTGTTTAAAAGTTTTCTCTCTGTTATTGCTGCTGCTGACACTCTCTTGTAAATCTTTAAATAAAAATGAATTATCAGAAAGTCAACCCGCTCAGGTTCCACAGGCTCTTATTGTGGAAGAAGTAATATCCGGGAAAATTTTAGGAGATATCCTGCAAAATCCAATAGGACTTGCAGTCGATAGCCGCGGCGTAATGTATTGCATTGATGAAGGCAATAAACGGGTAATCCAATTCGGCTCGGATCATGTTCCGCTGCGGGAATTCGGCGGGCCAGGAGCAGCTTCAGGGTTATTTGGCAAACCCTCATATATTACCGTTGATAATGATTTGAATTTGATAATAAGTGACGAAGGGAATCAGCGCTTATCACGATATAATTCAAAATTAAATTTTGTAGATGAATCCCCATTTTATGACAGCGATGATCCTCTAAAATTCGGTTATCCTTCAGGGATTGGTATCACTAAATATGGTGAATTATGGGTGGCTGATTACCAGCGAAATCGAATAGCGGTATTTGATAATGTCGGTATTTTTGATAAATTTGTCGGTGATTTCGGATATACCGGACAGCAGCTTAAAGCCCCCAGAAAAATAATAACTGACAAAAAAAAACAATTTATTGTCTGTGATGCCGGCAACAGCCGCCTGGTTATATATGACGAGTATGGCAATTTTATAAAGGCTGTGGATAACGGTGAGTTTGTTTCGCCAACGGCAGCGTTTGTCGTTACTGATGGTCTATGGGTCATTGACGGAAAAACCGGTCGTCTCTTTTTTCTAAACAATAAGTATGAAACACTCTTTTCGGCTGGGCCGATTCTCCCTGGTACAAATATTAAACTGAATGAACCATCCGATATTATCGTGCTTCCTGATAATAAAGTTATTATCTCTGATACTGGTAATGACCGGTTGCTGGTTTGTCGAGTTATCTATAACTAAATGATTTTTGTCAATTGACAGGTTTATTATGATAAACCGACTTCCAATAAAATTGATATTATTCTATGTAACCATTATTGTAATAAACATAATTCACCCCGGGAATATTGCAGCCGGAACGATAGTAGAATTTATAGGGGAGCAAATTCCTGAAAAATATTATATTGGCCAGCAATATATATTTTATCAATCTGACTCGTTATATCTCAATGGTAATCTTCTGATGCGTGAGGCCGATTATAAGTATCTCAGATCAATAAATAGTTTTGATTTAACATCCCTGAATATAAATAGAGAAGATACCTTAAGAATTTCATATACACTTCTGCCGGCCTGGTTGAAAAAAAAATTCGGAAGGGAAATTCCATCTACAAATGCAGCCCATCCCGGATCAGGACATATCAATCATGAGGAAGAGTATCGGGTTGTTAATGATTTATCCGGTGATATAGACATATCAGGAGCAAAATCATTTCGCTTTAGCACCGCTTCAATTGGGGGTTCAAATTTCAGCCAGACACTTGATCTTTCTATAGCGGGCAATCTTACCGAACAGTTGGAAATTACCGGATCGATTTCGGATCGGGGTTATGACCCTGCCTATGGTACTGCCAACAGCCGTCTGAATGAACTCGACAAAGTAAATCTGCAGATAAAGTCCGATAATTTTACCGGCAGCATCGGTGATATTCTGTATACTGATAAATTTACTTATGGCACATTCAGGGAGAAAAGAATTTTCGGTGTATCTACAACCTTTAACAACAGGGCTTTCGATATTCAT
>CAYPUP010000005.1:0-18072 GCA_964413795.1 uncultured Ignavibacteriales bacterium | reverse complement strand
AGTTGATAACTCCGATCGCGATGGAGAAAGAATTGCGCTTTGCGATTCGTGAAGGTGGCCGCACGGTCGGCGCCGGTGTTATTGCCGAGATTTTTGAATAAGGATATTGTGCTGCTATGAACGTGCAAAAAATACGCATTAGGCTCAAGGCATATGATCATTACGCCCTGGACCGCTCGACAAAGGAGATTGCTCAAACAGTTCTGCGTACCGGCGCTAAAATTGTTGGACCGGTTCCTTTGCCTACCAAAAGAACTGTTTATACCGTTCTGAGATCACCTCATGTCGACAAAAAATCTCGTGAGCAGTTTGAAACCAGAATACATAAACGGTTGATTGAAATTTTTGACTCTACACCGCAAACAGTTGATGCTTTGATGAAGCTTGATCTGCCGGCGGGTGTTGATGTGGAGATTAAGACCTGATGACAGGAAGGGTTAATATGAAAGAAATCTTTGGCAAAAAAATTGGTATGACCCGTATCTTTGAAGAATCAGGCGATGCTGTTTCAGTTACTGTTCTCGAAGCTGGCCCGTGTCCTGTGGTTGCTTTAAAGACTAAAGACAAGCACGGCTATAGTGCTGTTCAGGTAGGTTTTGGCACGCTGCGTAAAAGCCGGATTAATAAACCTATTACTGGTCATTTTAAAAAAGCCGGTGTTGAGCCATCCCAGTATCTTCGTGAAATTAAAACAGATGAAGAAGGGCTGGAAGTGGGCTCAGTTCTTAAAGTAGATATGTTTAAAGTGGGTCAAAAGGTAGATGTAACTGGTGTCTCCCGCGGACTTGGTTTTGCCGGTGCTATGAAAAGACATCATTTCAATGGAGCAAATAAAACTCACGGCCAGTCCGATCGCTGGCGTGCTCCGGGATCCATCGGCTCATCGTCGTATCCGTCTCGGGTTTTCAAGGGGATGCGGATGGCTGGCCGGATGGGTAATGACAATGTCACTACCCTTAATCTGCGTGTAGTAAGAATTATTGAAGAAGAAAATCTCATGCTTGTAAAAGGTGCGGTTCCGGGAAACAAGGGATCTTTAGTAAAGATCCGGGTTTCTAACCGGACCAGGTAGTTGGATTAAATTATATGAATGTAAAAGTTTATAACCAGGATGGCCAGGAAGTCGGTACCGTTGATCTAAAAGCGGAAGTGTTCGGAATAGAGCCTAATGAAGCGGTGGTTCATCAGTATGTGGTGAATTATCTGGCGCGTCAAAGACAAGGTAATTCCAGCACCAGAACCCGGCGAGACATAAGCGGAGGCGGACGCAAGCCATACCGTCAAAAAGGAACCGGCCGGGCTCGTGCCGGCACTTCTCGTTCACCTGTATGGCGCGGCGGCGGTACGGTATTTGGACCGCACCCTCGTTTATACGGAAATAATTTTCCGCGTAAGATGAAAAAACTTGCTCTTCAATCTGTTTTTTCAGCTAAGGCTCAGTCGGAACAGATTAAGATTCTTGATAAGATTGAATTGAAAGAAATTAAAACCAAAAATATTACCGGTATGATTTCCAAGTTTGATTTGATTAATAAGAAATGTTTGGTACTGGATGAAGGGTTCAATAATGAACTTATTTTGTCTTGCCGTAATCTGACCAAAGTGAAATATTGCCGGGCCAGCCTGGCTAATGGTTACGATCTGTTAAATGCGGATTGTGTTTTTATAACCAAAGCCGGCCTGGAAAAAGTTGGTGAGGTGTTCTCATGAACAGTGACCCTCGGTTGATAATTAAAACTCATATCAACACTGAGCGCTCTACGATAATTCGTGAGCAGAATAATGACTATGTTTTTGAAGTTGATAAGAAAGCTAATAAGCCCTTGATTAAAAAAGCTGTTGAAAGTGCTTTTAAGGTCAAAGTAGATTCGGTACGCACTATCATTATGCCGGGTAAAGTTCGGCGTATGGGGCGTAATATTGGCAAGACCCCGATCTGGAAAAAGGCGATTGTCCGCCTTAAGAAGGGCGAGGTTATCACTATTTTTGAGAATATGTAATAAGTGAGGATGGATTCCAACTATGGCTGTTAAGAAATATCGTCCCATAACTCCATCATTGCGATTCAGGACAGTCCCGGCTTTTGATGATATAACTTCTACCGTTCCTGAAAAATCATTGTTAGAGCCGATTAGCAAGAGCGGCGGCCGTAATAATAAAGGTCGTATTACTGCTTACTGTCGTGGTGGTGGACATAAACGCTTTTATCGTATCGTTGACTTTAAGCGCAACAAGCATGATATCCCAGCCCGGGTTGCCTCGATAGAATATGATCCCAATCGTTCGGCTCGTATTGCGCTGCTTCATTATGTTGACGGAGAAAAAAGATATATTCTGGCTCCCAATGAATTAAAAGTCAATGATCAGGTTGTTACCGGTGAAAACGTTGATGTCAAAGTTGGCAATTCCATGCCTTTAGGCAAAATGCCGCTTGGCTCTATTGTTCATAATATCGAAATGAAACCGGGTAAAGGGGGGCAAATGGCTCGCTCTGCCGGTTCCATGGTACAGTTGGTAGCTAAAGAAGGCAATAAAGCTATTTTAAAGATGCCGTCGGGTGAAGTTCGAACGGTTCCTGGTGTTTGCTACGGAACGGTGGGACAGGTTTCTAATGTAGATCATAAAAATGTCGTCTGGGGAAAAGCTGGTGCAACTCGCTGGCGCGGGCGACGTCCCTCGGTTCGAGGTGTGGCGATGAACCCGGTTGATCACCCAATGGGTGGTGGTGAAGGACGCAGTTCCGGCGGACGTCATCCTTGTACCCCCTGGGGAAAGCCGACTAAAGGATATAAAACGCGCAGAAAGCGTAAATCAAACGATCATCTTGTTCAAGATCGTAGAACGAAAATATAAATGCTGATGGAGTGTAAATAGATGCCACGGTCACTGAAAAAAGGACCATTTATAGAAGAGCGACTCGCTGGAAGAGTTGAAAAGTTAAACAGTAGTGGTGACAAACGAGTCATTAAAACCTGGTCACGCCGTTCTACCATTACCCCCGATTTTGTCGGGCACACCATTGCGGTGCATAATGGTAACAAATTTATTCCGGTATATATTACTGAGAATATGGTAGGTCATAAGTTAGGGGAATTTTCTCCTACACGTACCTACCGTGGTCATGCCGGCCGGTTGTCCGAGCGTTCCTCTTCTTTGAAAGGTTAGGTTGAGAGATGTTAGTTAAAGCTACTGCCAGTTTGAAATATTTGAGCATCCCGCCCCGCAAGATGAGGCTGGTGGCTGAGATGGTGAAAAATTTACCGGTTGAGAAAGCACTCAACATATTAAACTTTACACCTAAAATTGCTGCTCGTCATTTGGCGAAAACAATTAAATCAGCTGCAGCAAATGCTCTTTCAACGGAAGGTACCGATCACCTGCGGCCGGAAGATCTTATGGTTAGTGATATTTCTGTAGACAATGCTCCAACGGCCAAACGAATCCAGTTTCAATCAATGGGGCGTATATTCCGAATTCGTAAGCGTCACTGCCATCTTACCGTGAAAATCGAAGGTGAAATGGATGTTGCCGATGTATTGAAAGCTGCCAAGAAAAAAGCCAAAAAGACTGATGAAGTAGAATCTGATACTCCCAGCGAAAAGACTACTGCTAAGAAAAAGACGTCTGCAAAGAAAACAGCAGCCAAAGCTAAAAAAGCTAAAGTAGAGAAGAAACCGGCAAAAAAGACAACCCAAAAAGCTGCCCCCAAAAAAGGTGCGGCTTCTGGATCCGGTTCAAAAATTAAAACAACGAAAACTGATTCCGGCAGTAAAGCCGGTAAGGAATCATAAGAATAAATAAGTAAATTATTACTTAGGATATAAGGAGAGTAGCTTGGGACAGAAAACTAATCCGATCGGCATAAGGCTTGGAATTACCAGAACCTGGAATAGCAGGTGGTTTGCTTCGGATCGGAATTTCTCTGACCTTATTTTTGAGGATCTGATGATCAAGCGGTACATTCATAAGCGTCTAGACAATGCTGGTATCGCTACGGTGGGTATATCTCGTGCTCCTAAAAAAGTAACGGTTGACATTCATACTTCACGTCCGGGTATCGTTATCGGTCGTAAAGGGGCTGAAGTTGATCGTCTGAGAAGCGAGCTTCAAATGCTTACCCAAAAAGACATCATGCTCAATATAGTAGAAGTACGCAAACCTGAGCTTGACGCCCAGTTAGTAGCCGATTCAATATCTCATCAGCTCGAAGGCCGTATTGCCTTCCGCCGTGCCATGAAAAAATCTCTGGCAGCTACTATGAAAATGGGGGCGATTGGCATCAAGATTCAATGCGGTGGTCGTCTGGGCGGGGCTGAAATTGCCCGCACCGAAAAATATCACGAAGGCCGGGTTCCACTGCACACTTTAAGGGCTGACATAGACTATGCGACTTCTACTGCAAATACTACCTATGGCACAATCGGTGTCAAGGTGTGGATTTGCAGAGGCGAGATTCTTGATCGGGCTAAACATTTCTCCGGAGATGAGAAAATTTCTCAGGATCAATCTGCTCCTCCTTCACGCCAGAAAAGTGGAATGCCCGGCGATAAAAAACGTAAACGTCCTCGCGGTCGTGTTCGCAAAGCCGGAATGCAGCCTTCTGGTGGTGGTTCTCAACCGAAGGGTCGTCGTCCAGATAGTAGACAACAAGCTCCTTTTGATAGACAATCATCTCCTGATAGGAAGCCATATCCACCTAAAACAGATTCTGGCAAAAATGATTCATCCCAAGCTGGATCAAATAAGCCCAATCCACCCAAAAGAGATGCGGAGTAATTACTTATGTTAATGCCAAAAAAAGTAAAATATCGCAAGCAGCAACGTGGACGAATGGGTGGAAAAGCCAAAGGCGGCTCATCTGTCAGTTTTGGCGAATTCGGTCTCAAGGCTATGGAACCCTGCTGGCTTACCAATCGTCAGATTGAAGCTGCTCGTATTGCCATGACTCGTTCTATCAAGCGTGGCGGTAAGGTTTGGATCAGAATTTTTCCTGATAAACCCGTTACAAAGAAACCGGCTGAAACCCGTATGGGTAAAGGTAAGGGATCTCCAGAATACTGGGTTGCGGTTATAAAGCCGGGACGTATTCTTTTTGAAATAGAAGGGGTCTCAATTGAGATGGCCAAAGAGGCTTTAAGACTTGCAGCCAATAAACTCCCTTTAAAAACAAAGTTTATTACCCGAGCTGAAACGGAAGGAGTATAACGGTGATGAAACTTCAATCTTTGAGAGAAATGACCCGCGATGAACTCCTGCAGAAAAGAAGCGACTTGCTTGATGAGAAATTTAATTTAAATATGCGGAAATCGGTTAAATCGCTTGATAATCCTCTTCGCTTAAGACTTATCCGTCGGGAAATTGCTGCAATTTTGACGGTCCTGCATGAAGATGAAACAGGTATCCGAAGATTAGCAGATAGTAAAATAAGCATTTTGCCGGAAACCGGCACCATAAAAAAGGAAGAGGGTAAGTAAAGGTCTTACTTATGGCTTAAACGAAAAAAAGAAACGAACGCAAGATACGTTTGGGTACGGTAACTTCTGATAAAATGGATAAAACCATTGTTGTTCGTATTGACCGTACTATGAGACATCCTGTTTATCAGAAGGTTTTCAGGACTAATTCAAAAGTATATGCGCATGATGCAAATAATGATGCCAGAATCGGTGACTTTGTTAAGGTGATGGAGACCCGTCCCCTGTCAGCCACCAAAAGATGGCGTTTAGTAGAAGTAGTAACCAGGGCCAAATAAGCCCTAACATGAGAACGACTGGTCTTGTGATAAACAAGGATGAAAGATAGATGATTCAGGAATTTACTATCTTAAATGTAGCCGATAATTCCGGGGCTAAAAAAGCCATGTGTTTCAGGATCCTTGGCGGACGAGAACATGGTGCTACGGTCGGAGACATAATCGTTGTGGCGGTTAAAGAAGCTATCCCGGGTGGAACAGTGAAAAAATCTGAAGTCTGTAAGGCGGTAGTTGTGAGAACCAAAAGAGCGCTGCAACGTAAAGACGGCTCGCTGATTCGTTTTGCGGATAATGCGGCTGTGATTATTAACGAGCAGATGGAACCACGGGGCACTCGTATTTTTGGCCCGGTGGCTCGTGAACTCAGAGACAAAAAATTTATGAAGATTATATCCCTCGCCCCTGAGGTTTTGTAATGGGGGAAAAGACTTATGCGGATTAAAAAAGGTGATACTGTTTTTATCAGAACCGGACAGAGCAAGGGTAAAACCGGAAGAGTTCTGTATGTTGAGGAAGCCAAAAATAAAATAGTTGTGGAAGGTGTTAATCTGAGGAAAAAACACCAGAAGCCCACTCAGAAGAACCCTAAGGGGGGGGTGATATCATTAGAAGCCCCGATTCATTTGAGTAATGTGGCTATTTACAGTAATACTCTGGCAGGTCCGACAAGATTATCTACCAAAGTCCTCACTGAGGGTGGAAAAAAACAACGAATTCGTATCTGTCGCAAGACTGGCGAAGAGATTTGAGGTAGCGTAAAATGTCGATTATAAAAGATAGATATTTCAGTGAGGTTGTTCCCAAGCTTTTGAAAGAGAACAAGTATAAATCACCGATGCAGGTTCCCAAGCTTAGTAAGATTACGCTTAATATTGGTGTCGGTGAAGCTACACAAAATGCCAAGGCTCTGGATGCTGCTGTTGAAGACTTGGCCAAGATTACCGGCCACAAGCCTTTGGTTACCAGGGCTCGTAAAAGTATTTCCAATTTTAAGCTTCGTGAGGGTATGCCGATTGGATGCTGCGTTACTTTACGCCGGGATTCGATGTGGGAATTTATGGATCGTCTGATTAACGTGGCAATACCGCGTATCAGAGATTTCAGAGGAATCAGCTCGAAGTCTTTCGATGGACGCGGTAATTATAATCTTGGTTTAAAAGAACAGCTTATTTTCCCGGAAATAGATTTGGATAAGATTGATAAAATTCGTGGGATGAATATTTCCATTACAACGACAGCTAAAACCGATGATGAAGCACGGCAGATGTTGACAGCAATGGGAATGCCTTTCCGCAAATAGGAGTGTTATGGCGAAAAAGTGTTTGTTAATAAAACAAAAAGCGGAACCGAAATTCAAGGTGCGCGGCTATACCAGGTGCCGGCGTTGTGGACGGCCGAGAGCGTTCATGAGACGTTTCGGACTTTGCCGTATTTGTTTCAGACAAATGGCGCTGGCTGGTGATCTTCCAGGTGTTATTAAGGCCAGTTGGTAGATAAATTATGATGGAGCCAATTAAATGAGTATGACTGATCCCATTGCTGATCTCCTGACTCGGATTCGAAACGGATCCAAAGCCAAGAAAAATGCTGTGGATGTTCCCGCTTCAAATTTAAAAAGAGAAGTGGTACGGATATTGCAGGAGAATAGCTTTATTAAAGATGTCGTGGAACTTCCGGATAACAAACAGGGTATCCTTCGGGTTTATCTGAAATACCTAAAAGGTGATCGTCCGGTTTTAAAAGGTATTCAAAGAATTTCGCGCCCTGGCTTACGCAGATATTTAGATGCCGAACAGGTGCGTTCTTCTACCTTTAACAACCGGGGCATCATGGTTATCTCTACATCCAGCGGTGTAATGACAAATTTTGACGCTACCCAAAAAGGGATTGGCGGAGAAGTGGTACTGAAGTGCTGGTAAGGAAAGGATTGTAGGATGTCACGAGTTGGCAAAGCGCCGATACCGATACCGGTTAAGACCAAAGTGGATATCGATGGACAAAAATTGGCAATCAATGGACCCAAAGGCAACCTGAGTATTAATATACACAAGGATATGTCGGTGGCTGTTGAAGAAAACAGAATTGTTGTTACCCGTCCTTCAGAACAAAAACGTCATCGTGCTCTGCATGGCTTAACCAGAGCATTGATTAATAATATGGTTTTAGGCGTAACCGAAGGATTTAAAAAAGAATTACAGATTATTGGTGTTGGGTACCGCGCGGAGATGAAAGGCAAGCATGTTGTCCTGAGCCTTGGTTATTCGCACCCGATTATTTTTACCCCTCCCGAGGGCGTCAAACTTGAAGTATTACCTAAGGAAAATAAAATAATTGTCACCGGTATAGATAAACAAATGGTCGGCCAGTGTGCGGCGAAAATTCGCTCGATGCGTAAACCTGAACCATACAAAGGTAAAGGGATACGCTATATCGATGAACAAGTTCGCATTAAAGCTGGTAAAACAGCCGGTAGCGGCTCCTAATTGAGTGTGGTATAAAAATGGCTGATAAAAACATAATGAAGGCAAAACGTGCCTTGAGGCGGCGGCATAAAGTTCGCGGAATTGTTATCGGTACCGCAGAACGCCCTCGGTTGACCGTTTCAAAATCCCTGAATAATATCTTTGCTCAGGTAATTGATGATGAAAAGAAAGTTACGATTGTGGCTGCGGCTTCCAATTCCAAAAATGTGGCCAGTCATCTTAAGGATGATATGAACAAAATCAAAATAGCTGAAAAAGTCGGCGAAATTATTGCCCTTGAAGCTAAGGGAAAAGGAATCGAAGTAGTCGTTTTTGACCGCAATGAACATCGTTATCATGGCCGGATAAAAGCTGTGGCAGATGGAGCTCGGAAGAACGGTCTGAAGTTTTAGGAAATTTATTGTTAATAATAGATGAGGTAAAGATTGGCACGATTTGAAATGGATAGCCTCGAGTTAGAGGAAAAAGTTATCAGCGTAAAACGTGTAGCTAAGGTTGTTAAAGGCGGCCGCCGCTTCAGTTTTACGGCTCTGGTTGCTGTAGGTGATAAAAAGGGCAGGGTTGGCATAGGTCATGGCAAGGCTCCGGAAGTTTCAGATGCTATTCGCAAAGGAACTGAAGCAGCCCGCAAAGAAATGGTACCTGTCAATCTTATTAAAGGTACGATTCCTCATCGCATCGATGGCTTATTTGGTGCCACAACAGTCGTAATGCGACCAGCTTCACCCGGTACTGGCGTTATTGCCGGCGGTCCGGTTCGTGCAGTACTGGAGTCATTAGGTGTGCAGGATATTCTGGCCAAGGTTCTTGGCAGCAGAAATCCTCATAATGTTGTTAAGGCTACATTGAATGGTTTAAAACGTCTTCGCACTCGCGAACAGGAATTAAAGGAACGGCAGGAAGGGTAATACTTCTGAGTCATAGGGATTACTGATGGCCAAAATAAAAGTTACACAGATTCGAAGCACCATTGATAGAAAAGAACCCCAGAAGCGTACAATGAAGGCGCTTGGTTTGGGTAGGATAAGAAGGACAGTCATTCATAATGATACGCCGCAGATTCGGGGTATGATTCGTGCTGTCAATCATTTGGTAACAGTAGAAGAGATAGATTAACCTGGGTAAGGAAAAATGGATCTACATACATTAAAACCAGCAAAAGGTTCCAAGAAAACCCGCAAACGCGTAGGACGCGGTTCTGGCAGCGGACTTGGCAAAACTTCAGGACGCGGCCACAAAGGTGCCGGACAGCGCAGCGGATTTACAAAAAAACCGGGTCGTGAAGGCGGACAGATGCCCTTGCATCGCAGACTGCCAAAATTCGGATTTACCAATATATTCAAGAAAGAATATCAGATTGTAAATCTTACCGATCTGGCTAATAAATTTGAAGCCGGCGAAGTAACGCCGATAGCTTTAAAGACAGCCGGTTTGATTAAAAAAGCCGATGTCCCTGTTAAAGTTCTTGGAAACGGAAAAATCGAAAAGGCATATACAGTCAAAGCTGCCCTATTCAGTAAGACGGCTATTGCTAAAATTGAAGCAGCCGGCGGAAAGGCTGAGGTGGTCTAGTGTTTGAAACCTTCAGGTCAATTTTCAAAGTCGAAGAGTTAAGAAAAAGGATAATCTTTACTCTCGGATTGTTAGTTGTTTACCGAATAGGGGGCCATATTCCTACACCGGGTATTGATGGCAGTATTCTGGCTGCAGCTCTGGCACAAAACACTATTTTTGGACTATTCGATCTGTTTGTCGGTGGTGCTTTTACTAAAGCGACCATTTTTGCACTGGGCATCATGCCTTATATTTCGGCCTCGATTATGTTCCAGTTGTTAGGGGCGGTAATTCCTTTTTTACAGCGGTTGCAAAGAGAAGGAGAAGAAGGACGCCGCAAGATCACACAGTATACCCGTTACCTGACGGTACTGATTGCTTCGTTACAAGCTTGGGGTACGGCAGGTTATCTTACTACCATTAAAAGCAGCGGGGGTATCTCTGCTGTTCATATGGATACCGCCGGTTTTATTCCTTTAACTATTCTGACTTTTACCTGTGGTACGATTTTTATCATGTGGTTAGGCGAGCAAATTACTGAACGTGGAATTGGAAACGGAATATCCCTTATCATCTTTATTGGCATTATTGCCCGCTTCCCGGATGCTGTTGTTGAAGAGATTGTCTTTTTATGGAATGGAGCCCATTCATTCTTACTTAGTCTGGTTATGGTAGTTATGATGATATTGGTGATTGCCGCTATTATTTTAGTTACCCGGGCACAGAGAAAAGTTCCGGTGCAATATCCCCGAAAAGTAGTCGGTAGAAAAGTTTTTGGCGGAGCTGCGACACACTTGCCTTTATCAGTTAACTCGGCTGGTGTTATCCCAATCATTTTTGCTCAATCAATAATGTTCCTGCCCTCTACGGTTGCCCAATTATTCCCGCAAACCGATTGGCTTCAAAACCTGATTGCTGTTTGGCTGGCTCCGGGTGGCTTATGGTATTCTATTATTTATTCTATCATTATTGTATTTTTTGGATATTTCTATACTGCAATTGTTTTTAATCCGATGGAAATAGCAAATAACATGCGCAAAAACGGTGGTTATATTCCAGGTATCAGACCGGGAAAAAACACATCGCAATATATTGAAAAGATCCTGACTCGTATTACCTTACCGGGTGCGTTATTCTTTGCTGCCATTGCTGTTCTCCCCTGGGTGTTAATTGGTAAACTGAATGTTAATTTCTTCTTTGGCGGTACAGGATTGCTCATCGTAGTTGGTGTAGCTTTGGATACCCTGCAGCAAATTGAATCCCACCTGATGATGCGTCATTATGATGGATTCATGAAAAAGGGTAAAATTCGTGGGAGATCGATGTGATGAAGAATATGATCTTTTTGGGTCCTCCTGGATCAGGAAAAGGTACTCAAGCTGTTAAGCTGGCTGAAAAGATTGGTATCCTCCACCTGTCAACCGGTGATCTGCTTCGCAATGCTGTAAAAGCAGGTACTGATTTAGGCAAGCAAGCCAAAGAGTATATGGAAAAGGGGGAATTAGTTCCTGATCATCTGCTGGTAGGGTTAATCGAGTCCAAAGTTACCAGTGGTGAATTGAATAATGGATTTATTCTCGATGGTTTTCCGCGTACCGTTCCCCAGGCTGAGAGCCTGAAAGGAATGTTTGTTAAAAATCATATGAATATGGATGCCGCAATTTTATTGCGGGTATCTGATGAAGAAGTAGTAAGAAGACTTTCCGGGCGTTGGTTTTGCCCGACTTGTCAGCGCACATATAATCATCCCTCAAACATGCCTAAAAACAAAGGGGTTTGCGATGATGATAATGCAAAACTGCAGCGTCGTCCGGATGATGAAGAATCAGTTGTGCGCAACAGGCTTGAAGTTTATAAAAAACAGACTCAACCGATTGAAGATTTTTACCGTAAAGAATCTATTTTAGTTGAAGTTACCGGTGAACAGGCTCCGGCTTCTGTTTTTAAAGATTTGTTAAAGATAGTAAATAAGTAGTATTACCATGTGTGAGTGTAAAACAAAAGAAGAAATAGAAATCATGCGCCGGGCCGGCCAGGTGGTCGCCAGAACTCTTGATATGGTTGAAAAATTAAATCTTGAAGGGATGACTACCGCCAAGCTTGATAAACTTATAGAAGATCATATCAGATCTCAGGGAGCTATTCCGGGATTTAAGGGTTATCATGGTTTTCCCGCCTCAGCTTGTATCTCTATTGATGATGAAGTTGTACACGGTATCCCGGGCAAAAAAATCATGAAAGCGGGAGAGATTGTCTCTGTTGATATTGGCTCTATTGTTGATGGCTTCTATGGTGACTCAGCCCGTACCTATGCTATTGGTGAGATATCTGAGGAAAAGAGATTCCTTATGGAATGGACCAAAAAATCATTGATGGCAGGTGTTGACAAAGCTCGAAAAAATAATAAATTAGGCGTTGTCTCCTCGACTATACAGTTAACCGCTGAAAGTCAGGGGTATGGAGTGGTGCGTAAATTAGTCGGTCATGGAATCGGCCGCAATTTGCATGAACCACCTCAGGTGCCGAATTTTGGCTCTCCCAATGACGGTCCGGTTTTAAAATCGGGAATGGTATTGGCCATTGAGCCGATGGTTAATTTGGGAAGTAAAGATGTTAAAACAATGCCAGACGGCTGGACTGAAGTAACGATAGATGGAAGGCCTTCAGCTCATTACGAACATATGGTTGTCATTACTGAAGGCGAACCGGATATATTAACTCTGGCTTAAAGGAGAATATGGCTAAAGAAGAAACCATTCAGGTTGAAGGAAAAGTTCTTGAGACTTTACCAAATGCAATGTTTAAAGTAGAACTTGATAATGGTCATACTGTTTTAGCTCATATATCCGGCAAAATGAGAATGCATTTTATTAAAATATTACCGGGTGATAAAGTAACGATAGAATTGTCGCCTTATGATCTTACCCGGGGAAGGATAATGTATCGTTACAAATAATGTAACGATTGGTGATTATTATGAAAGTACGTTCGGCAATTAAAAAGCGCTGTGAATATTGTAAGATTATCAAGCGCAAAGGCGTGTTAAGAGTTATATGTTCCCGTAACCCCAGCCATAAACAGCGCCAGGGTTAAGAACAAGGTTTTTGCAAAGAGTAAAAGGAGAAAGATTTGGCCAGAATAGCCGGTGTAGATTTACCAAAAGATAAGCGTATCCAGGTTGGGTTGCGTTATATATTCGGTATTGGACCGCACGTTGCAGATGAGATACTGGAAAAAACAGGGGTTAGTCCTGATACCAGAGTCAATAAACTTACTGATGAAGATATTGCCAAGCTTCGTAAAGTGATCGAAAATGATTACCACGTAGAAGGAACGCTTCGCAGTGAAATACAAATGAATATCAAACGGCTGGTTGATATCGGCAGTTATCGCGGTTTGCGGCATCGTCGGGGACTTCCCGTTCGCGGTCAAAATACAAAAAATAATTCCCGTACTCGCAAAGGACCGAAACGTTCTATTGGCGGATTAAAAAGAAAACCAGTGGCTAAGAAATAGTCCTGAAATTTTTGAGGTGTTAAGTGGCTGATGCAAAGAAAAAAGGTAAAGTTCGCAAGAAATCCAGGAAAGTAGAATCAAACGGAACGGTTCATATTAATGCTACCTTTAACAATACGATTATTACCTTAACTGATGTTACTGGCAGGACTATATCATGGGGCAGCGCCGGCCGGGTAGGATTTAAGGGTTCGAAAAAATCAACTCCATTTGCCGCACAACAAGCTGCGTCTCTGGCTGCAAAGGAAGCTATGGATATGGGTCTCCGTCGTGTAGAAGTCTGGGTTAAAGGACCGGGTTCAGGACGTGAAGCGGCTATCAGATCGCTTTCTGCCTCCGGTTTGGAAATAAGCATTATTAAAGATGTAACTCCGATTCCACATAACGGATGTCGACCGCCTAAACGCCGCCGGGTATAAAGTACTGAAAAGAATAATTTAGAGTATATAGGAGAATTAATGGCTCGCTATCGTAACGCCAATTGTAAGCTTTGTCGTCGTGAAGGGGAAAAGCTCTTTCTGAAAGGGTCGCGTTGTTTAAGTGATAAATGCGCTGTTGAAAGACGTCAGTTTCCTCCTGGACAGCATGGTAATGACAGGAGACGGAAAATTTCACCTTATGGCATCCAGTTAAGAGAAAAACAAAAAATCCGCCGTATTTATGGTATACTGGAAAAACAATTCCGGAACTACTTCAAAAAAGCCGATCGCAAGGTTGGTGTTACTGGTGAAATCTTACTCCAATTACTGGAAACAAGATTGGACAATGTGGTTTACCGTCTTGGGTTTGCCGCCTCACGCAAAGGGGCTCGGCAATTGGTGAGACACCGTCATGTCATGGTAAATGGACATATAGTGGATATCCCGTCATATTCCATTAGGCCGGGTGAAATCATCAAGGTAAAAGAAAAATCAAAAAATCTTGAAGTTATTCATGCCGCTCTTAAAGAAGTTGGCCGGGGTGATGATTACCCCTGGATTAGATGTAATAAAGCGGCTCTTGAGGGTGAACTTCTCGAGGTGCCGAAACGTATTGATATTCCTTTGACAGTAAATGAACAATTGGTTGTAGAGCTGTATTCCAAGTAAGGAACTAACTCCTTTGGGAGGATTTTAGCTAATGAAGTGGAAACCACTTACAATGCCTAAAGAAGTCGTCAACGATCAATCGTCGTCGACAGATAATTATTCACGGTTTATTATTGAACCTCTGGAGAGAGGGTACGGTACAACCCTTGGTAATGGACTGCGTCGGGTTTTACTCTCTTCAATCCAGGGAGCGGCCGTTGTATCGATTCGCATCAGCGGATGCCTGCATGAATTTTCATCCGTTCCGGGAATTTATGAAGATGTTACTGACATCGTTCTCAACGTCAAGCAAATCAGAATTCGCATGCATTGCGATGAAATGAAAACTCTCTCTTTAAAAGCTAACAGCAAAGGGAAGTTAACGGCCGGTATGATTGAAGCGGATGCGGATATTGAAATCCTCAATCCGGATCTGCATATCTGCGAACTTACCGATGATGTTAATTTTGAAATGGAGCTTGATATTGATTCCGGACGCAGCTACAGTGTGGCGGAACAGAATAAACGCCCTGACGCTCCGGTTGGGACGGTTTATGTCGATTCTCTCTTTTCACCGGTGATTAAAGTCTCCTACCAGATAGAGAATACTCGTGTTGGACAGAAGACTGACTATGATCGATTGATTATGGAAATCACAACTGACGGTGCGATTACGCCGGAAGACGCTCTAAGTTATGCCGCTAAATTGATGAAAGATCACTTGCAGCTCTTTATTCATATGGATGAAGAGGTTATGGTGGATTCTGCTCCTGAAGAAGATGAAGAGACGGTGCGGGTACGTAACCTGCTTTTGACCAGAGTGGATGAACTGGAGCTTTCAGTGAGATCGTCTAACTGCTTGAGAGCAGCCAATATACAATCCATTCAGGATTTGGTTACAAAGTCCGAATCGGAGATGCTCAAGTACCGTAATTTCGGCCGAAAGTCTCTTAATGAGATCGGCACCATTCTTGAAGAGATGGGTTTATCCTTCGGAATGGATATATCAAAATTTATTGAAAAACCGCAAACATAAGGTGATGTGATTTAAAATGGGACATCGGGATAAAGTAAAGAAACTGGGACGCACCAAAGCTCATCGTGATGCTATGCTTTCAAATATGGCTATGTCTTTATTTGAGCACCGGGTAATTAAAACTACAGACGCCAAAGCCAAAGCGCTTCGTCCCGTGGTTGATCGCATCATAACCAATGCTAAAAAAGAGACCCTGGCTTCCAAAAGGCTGGTTGCTAAATCAGTGCACGAAAAGAAGGTTTTTAAGAAGCTCTTCGATGAGATCCTTCCGAATCTTACTGATCGTATCTCCGGCTATACCCGGGTTATCAAATTAGGCGTTCGTCGTGGTGATGGCGCTCCCATATCAGTGGTTGAACTTCTGACACCTCCACCTAAAGTGGAAACTGATAAAAAGGGTAAAAAAGTAAAAAAAGAGAAAAAGGTTGAAGCCAATAAATAGACTTTAAACATATCTTAGATTATATATACATTAAACCCGCTTTTGGCGGGTTTTTTGTTAGGGAATGAGATAGATGAATATGATGTTAATTCGCGTAGGCCGGGGGCTTGTCTCCCGGCGGACATAAAGCCCGCCTCTACGCGTTTCAAAACAAAAATGTTGTGGGTGGCACACGCCCCCGTGTGCCCCAATATAACACACAATGTGTGCCAGCAGACGAGGGCGTCTGCCAGGCACGGAAAAGACCTACGTGAACTTCCCCTAACCTGTGTAATGGCGGGGTTTATCTCCGTTATCTCAAGGCTGCCATCTTCGAGAGAAAGACATTTTTATAACCTGAAAAAGTTACTCGAACCACTTGCGCTCGGACTTCCCAAATATTATAATTCATTAAACTCAAACATTAACTACCACATTGGAAGTGGTTGCAAGTGTTTGTATTATCCGTGTAATTGAAAGATTTAATTGAATCAACAAAATAAGGCGAGGGATTATGGCGGAAGAAATTCAGAAGAAAGGGATGTCCAAGGGATGTATGGTAGCTCTGATAGTAGTTGGAGT
This sequence comes from uncultured Ignavibacteriales bacterium, assembly GCA_964413795.1. Lineage (GTDB taxonomy): Bacteria > Zixibacteria > MSB-5A5 > GN15 > FEB-12 > DAOWMZ01. Next base: position 1,661 of record CAYPUP010000005.1, on the reverse strand, counting down.
TCTATTCCTCATGGTCGTCATTGCCGGGGTTACCTGTTGGATGAAAAAGGATGCATTGGTAAAATATGGGGTTAAAACCGCAGTGTTGCAAATTGGAAGTCTGGCGGCTAAGAATCCTCAACCAGGGGTTGATACTACAATGATTAATTCTTTTGTAACTGAATTTACAGAAAAACTTGATGCGGATACAGCGGTAAACCTTGAGCTTTTGGCCGCAACAATTCAGAAAATTCAGCATATCCCTCAGGATGAAATGATCGATTCTATCGAGGCTATCGAAATGATGAATACTCTGTCTGAAATCTACCCTGAGTTATCTGAATTTATCCCACCTGTTATGGAAGAGGTAATGCCTGACTCTTCTATGATGGAAGAGACAACTGTATCTGAATAAGTGTCGATGTCATTAGATTGAAAATCTAAACGGAAAAAATTAGAGGTATTGAGCTATTAATACCATATTATTTATATTGCCCATTATTGCAGCTTATCTTCTGGGGGCTATTCCCTTTGGATATATCGTCCCCCGCTTGTATGGAATTGATGATATCCGCAAACATGGTTCAGGTAATACCGGCGCTACAAATGTTACCCGTATCCTGGGTTTCAAAGCAGCCATTTGGGTTTACTTAGGCGACATAGCCAAAGGGATTTTAGCTGTTGTTATCGGGCGATGGTATGTTAATAACTATGATCTACCTTATTTTACGGTTGATGCCTTTTTGCTAATATGTGTTTTAGCGGCAATGCTGGGGCATATTTTTCCTCTCTACCTTAAATTCAAAGGGGGAAAAGGGGTCAATACCGTTCTCGGCGGCATGATTGCCCTGCTTCCCTTGGAAGCACTGATGGCTTTGATCGTGTTTGGAATTGTTGTGACTATCAGTAAATATATTTCATTGGGTTCAATGTTAGCATCGATTGCCTTTTTCCTGATTGTTACTGGTGAAAAATTCTTGATGCAAAAAGAAATTGCCATGATCTATATCTACGTGTCGGGTCTGATTGCTTTATTGATTATAATTACTCATCGCCAGAACATAGCAAGGCTTTTTGCCGGCGAAGAGAACAAGGTTTCCAAAAGAACAAAACCACGCCAGGAGAGCACTCATGTCTGAGACGATCTCAATTTTGGGAGCCGGATCCTGGGGACTGGCAGTTGCCCGACTACTCAATAATAATGGCTATCCGGTAAGGATATGGGAATTTAATAATGATGATTACCGGCTCTTATTGAAGCATCGGACTCACCCCAATAAACTTCCTGATTGCAGGCTTGATGAAGCTATTTTAGTTACCAATGATATTGATGAATGTCTTGATAATACAGATTTAATCGTTCTCGCTGTTCCGTCTCAATTTTTAAGATCAGCCCTTAAAAATATAAAGACTGATCTCAGCCACATAATGGGAATAGTCAATTTAGCCAAAGGGATTGAAACCGGCAGTTTGCACCGTATGTCGCAAGTTGTAAAAGAGACGCTGAGCGTCCCTGAAAATAAGATCATGACCATCTCAGGTCCATCCCATGCCGAGGAAGTTACCCTCGATATGCCGACCACGGTTGTCGCAGCCGGGTATGATCAATCCCTGGTAGAAGAGATGCAGCGTATCTTTTCCAATCCAACTTTCCGGGTTTATTGCAGCAATGATCTTATCGG
>CAYPUP010000004.1:0-18224 GCA_964413795.1 uncultured Ignavibacteriales bacterium | reverse complement strand
TTTTCCCCGGTACTTTTACAATGGGGAATGTCGTGTGCGGTTTTCTTTCAATACTTTCGGCTTTTGAAGGGAATATTACAACCGCCTGCTGGTTTGTTATACTATCTGGATTTTTGGATGCCCTTGATGGCAAAGTGGCCCGGTTAAGCGGCGGGACATCTCAATTTGGAATTGAGCTCGATTCTCTTGCTGATTTTTTATCTTTTGGAGTGGCCCCCGCATTTATTGTCCATGCCATAAAATTATCCAGTCTGGGGAAATGGGGCTGGGTAATCTCAATTGTATATATCATGGCTGCCGCTTACAGACTGGCGCGTTTTAACCTCCTGGCTGAGTCGGATGAGAAAAAAGACTTTCTGGGTCTGCCGGTTCCAATGGCAGCGTTAACTCTGGTATCTTTTGTTATTTTCAGTTATAAGCTCTGGGGAGATCTGGAATACAGCGAAATATTGGTTTCAATGATTATCCTTTTTGCCTTTTTGATGGTTTCCCAGGTTGAATACGATGCTTTGCCGGATAATTTCAGTTCAAAGGAAAAACGGATTAAATTGATAATTATGGTTATTGCCGGATTATTAACATTAATTAAACCAAGACTCTTGTTGTTTCCAATTTTATCAATGTATATATTATTTGGTATGATAAGAGAAATTTATCGTCTATTTTATGTTGGGGTAGGCAAAGTTACCGGCCACCAGTATGGAAGACGAAAGACTGACAGGGAAAATGATAATGTCGAACAATAAAAAAGCCATTGTTTATGTCCGTCTAAAAGAGGGAGTTCTCGATCCGCAGGGGGTAACGATTCATAAGGCTTTATCTCAGATGGGATATAATGAGTTTGTTTCGGTACGGACCGGAAGGTTTTTTGAATTGGAAGTAGAAGCCAACAGTACCAATATGGACAAAAGGCTTGATGAAGTCTGTTCCAAGCTTCTCGCAAATCCGGTAATAGAAAGCTACACGGTGGAGAAACTCTGATGAAATTTGGCATTGTCACATTTCCGGGTTCAAACTGCGACTACGATGCCTATGCGGCTGTAAAGCATGTTATGGGAGAGGAAGTGGAATTTCTCTGGCACAAATCAGCCGATCTGTTAGGGTCCGATATCGTAATCCTTCCGGGCGGATTTTCATATGGCGATTATTTGCGGGGCGGGGCTATTGCCAAATTTTCTCCGATTATGGAGCAGGTGATCAAATTTGCCAACTCCGGCGGCATGGTTTTGGGGATTTGCAACGGCTTTCAAATTCTGACCGAATGCGGACTTTTACCCGGGGCGTTAATGCGCAATTCACATCTGCGTTTTAGCTGTAAATTTATTTACCTGAGAGTTGAAAATAATAACAGCCCATATACCTGTAATTGTAATGTTGGCGATGTCTTAAAAATTCCGGTCGCACATGGCGAAGGGAATTATTACCATTTTGACGGTGAAATAGAAAGATTAGAAAAAAACAACCTGGTGATTTTCCGCTATTGTGATAAGGATGGAAACATTTCCTCGGAATCGAATCCAAACGGTTCAATCAATAACATTGGAGGAATTTGTAATAAAGAGGGCAACGTCCTGGGCATGATGCCGCACCCCGAAAGAGTTGTCGAGGACATTTTAGGGTCAACTGATGGTTTAAAGATATTTGAATCGATTAAAGCCTCATTAAAACCGGCTAATACTCTGAGTTAAAATGAAAAAAAGAGAAGTAACATTCATATTGGTAGCTCTAATTTTAGGAGCTGTTGCCGGCGGCTTGATTGGTGACATTATTGGTACCTACCTGCCCCCTGGAGCGGCCAAAACCTTGTTTACCCGATCGATTGAAATCGGCGTTGATACGATCCAATTCGATTTTTATGCTGTAAAGCTGACTTTCGGATTAACATTAAAAGTAAACTTTATGTCGGTTTTAGTCTTGATATTAGTTATAATATATTTCAGATGGTGGTATTTATAAGCTGCCGTAATTAGGAGGTTTTAAAATGCCGTTTGGCCTTGGCATTGGAGAATTGGCGCTAATATTTCTTATTATCCTGCTTTTATTCGGAGCGAAACGTCTGCCGGATATAGCAAAGGGATTAGGAAAAGGAATCAGAGAATTCAAAAAATCTGTTAAAGATACGACAGATGAATTGAAAGTTTCAATGAACGATGATGAAACAAAAAAAAATCCTGACACCAAAAAAGATCCTGATCCCAAAAGTTAACATGAAATATTCGGTGCTGTTAAAAAAAATTGTTGCTGGTAAAACATGGGTACGAATTTTACTAAATCAGATGCAGATCATATTGGGTCGATAATCGGCGCCCAGCAGGTTTGTTTTAAAACCGACCATTTCCGCTTTGTTGTCGATAACATAGAGGAGAAGCGGTCACTCAGTCTGGAGGTATATCCCGAAGTTACTTTGGGGAAGACCAGGGGAATGCTGATTGTTGTTTATACCGGCAATTCACATCTTCAGCTTCACAATTGTACCGGATATGTTGTCTCTGATGAATTGGGGGAAGTTACCTTTGTAGCTGAAACCAAGGAACGGCTTAGTGGTCTGGTTGTTGAAAGAGGGGCTGCCTGTTCCCAGTATGCCGCAATAAACAAAGACTTAATCTCTTCCGATTTTACCCAGTTAGGCGTGGAGGTTATGCTTTCCGGGGTGGCCTTATCACTGGCTGAAGAAATCCTCTCAGATCAAAGAAAAAAAGAGGAATAGCCCCGAGCTACCCCTCTTTAATTATCAGATTTTTTATTTTTTATCTCTCCGGGGCGAAAGACTCCACAAAATCATTTAAGATAGTAACTATCTCAGATGCTTTCTGGAAACGGGCATCCGGATTCTTTTCTAAAGCCTTGAAGATAATCCTGTCAAACAACAATGGAATCTGCGGATTGATATCCGAAGGTTTAGGCGGTTCATGGTGCATGATAGAATATATCAGGGAGGTAATATTTTCACCTTTAAAAGGCCGCTTGCCCAAAAGCATTTCATAAACGACAACTCCTAATGAGAAGAGATCGGCTCGGTGATCGGTAAGCTGTCCCTTTAACTGTTCCGGAGAAATGTAGTTTGGCGTCCCCATGGCAATACCGGTCTTGGTCATGGAACTGGAATCGATTCGAGCTATGCCGTAATCCATTACCTTCACCCGATAGTCTTTTAATATCATGATGTTGGCCGGTTTTATATCCCGGTGGACAATTCCCTGTTCATGAGCATAATTTAGCGCCGAACATATTTGAATTATAATTTGGGCGATAATTTTGTAATTAAAATTAGTCTTCCTTTTGATCATATCTTCAAGAGTTTCGCCTTCAAGATATTCCATGGCAATATATTGCAGCTGATCTTCGGAGCCAACATCATAGATGGTTACGATATTGGGATGCGACAGTTTTCCGGCAGCCTGAGCTTCTCTAAACAGGCGCTCTTTCAGGTCTTCCATTTCAGATGGATCATTGACAAAGTCCAATCGGATAGTCTTGAGGGCAACCGGTCTGTTAATGGCCGGGTCGAGTCCCATATAAACCATACCCATCGCACCCTTGCCGAGAGTTCCCGTAACCTGATAACGGCCCAGATTTGACGGCGCTCCGGTAGGCAGGGGCATGATTTCGTTATTGGTTTTAATTTCTCCGGATGCTGCTTTGCCTTTTTTAATAGGTGTTTCAGAAGTGACGATTGAGTTATTACTATTATTAACAATATATGAGTTCGGACTGATAATTTCTGGATTGGAATCATTCATTTTCATGATTGCTTCAGTGCCAGCCTCTTTTTTATTTCCATCAAGAGCTGTTGTCGCCAGTTCTGAAGAATCATATTCTTTATCGATGTCAATAGCCTGATAATCATCAGGCGCATTAAAATCTACTGCTTCGGTACCAACATGATTTTGATCTCTGGAATTATCTTTTATTTCTCTGACAATTGGTTGATGAATAAACTCATCTGATTTCTTATTGTCCAATTTATTCTTTTGAGGTTCCTTTTCTTCTTCAGCTATTTCACCGGTAATTAATTGAGAATCAAGCATAGGAGCTGCAGCCATAAATAGAATCAATTCCATAGCAAGATATATTGAGTCTGGCATAACTCTCATGAATCCGAACATATAATAGTTTGCGAGGGTTAGAAGAAACAAACCAGATCCGATTATGGTCAGGCGCATCATCAGCTTTAATCTCGGAAGGAAAAATGCACTAAGCCCGCCAATACCGAAAAGGAGCATCATCATAACCGGGTTATTGCTTCGGGCTTTAACGAGCTGGTTATTATTTATAATATTTTCGATTACTGTTGCCAATATATTCGGCTTAGGTGTTTCATTATCAATAGGAGTTGCAAGTAATTCCCAGTTTTCTGAATTTTTGACATCGATAATAATTAGTTTATTGGCTAACTGGGTGCGGTTGAAATCATCGCTTAGGATATCGCTTCCTGTGAAAGAGACAAATGAATTATTGGGCAGGCAGTTTATATAAAACTCGCCATTATTATCAATAGGAAAAGTGCCTCTGGAGCCTAATTTAATTTCTTGTCCTTCAAAAATCTCAATTTCATTTGTAGGAACATCCATATAAGATGCCGCTGCTATCAAGGGGAGTGATGGGTAATAGTACCCTTCATATTGCATAACCATCGCCTGATGACGCAGGATTTTATCATCATCCGGGCTGGTGAATGTAAAACCTAATAACGGTTTGCTTTCAAGAAGCTTATCAGAGGGAAGAAAAACTTTTCTAACCAGCAAGCTCGACTCTTCATTCATCAATCCAAGCGGGTTATTGACTTTTACGGAATAGTTGAACAAATATTTTGGATTATTGGTCTTGTCAACGCGGTAGTTTGCCAATACGATATCATAGGGGACAACTACATTTTTGATCCAGCTCATTTGTTCTGCCAAGATGCCGGTAAAGCCGGCTGTATCCTGTTTGGTCTCTTCGCTAAGATCTAAATTGAGTACTATTGCCTTGGGTTCTCCAGCGGCAGTGGCGGCAAGAAGATCGGCAATTTTATCATAGTTCCAGGGCCAGGCTCCATATTGCTCCTGTGTTTTTTCGTCAATAGTAACCATGACCACATTCGGACGAATCTCTTCAGAAGCAGTCATGCGGCAGAACATATCATTAATGTTCTGCTGGATATGCTCCAGTGGACCAAAGTTATTGACATAAAGTATTACTACTAATACTGATATCAGAAGATATAAAATGTAGGACGAATATTTGCTCATGCTTTCCTCTACTATCGACCGACTGCAAGCCTATTAATCAGCATTTCAGGCAGCTTGGCTTTAGTCATTTTGCTTTGTGCTTTGTTTATATCATATTCAACCCGATGAAATTCTATATCCCGGGTTTCTGTGTCAAAAGTTACGAAACAGGCGCGGGGGTCATTATCACGAGGCTGACCGACGGACCCGACATTGACAAGGTATCGGCTCTCTTCGAAGGGATCGAAATTATGCCCAACCTGTCTTCTGGGCAAACCGCTTGAAGATTCAGAAAAAATCATAGGCAGGTGGGAGTGTCCGTAAAAACAAATCTTTTCTGAAATGACTTCAAAAGCTCGATAAGCTTCTTCGGGTGTAAGTATATAACGCCATAAATCATCTTCATAAGGAGAGGCATGTACCATTAAAATATTGTCGAACTTATGTCTGAGCTTAAAATCGGCTATTATTGAGAATTCACGGTCACTTAGAATTTCGCGAGTCCATGCTGATGAAATCTTTGCGATTGCCGTATAAGATTCTGTGGTTATATGACCCAATATGGCATACTCATGGTTGCCCATCAGTTTTACTCGAGCATTCTCCTCGATCAAATTTAGGCATTCTACCGGATTACAACCGTATCCCACAACATCTCCCAGGCAGTGTATTTCATCAACCCGTAGTTTTTCAATTTCATTCAGAACGGATACTAACGCTTCTAAATTACCATGGATGTCTGATATAATTGCAATTTGCACTATGCTTTGCCTTCGATAAATTTATATGTGCTCTTACCGACCGTCACTAAATCACCATTTTTTAATACTGACTGTTCAACAGACTCTCCGTTAATTTTTGTTTTTCCTTTACCGCCCAGATTGACAAGAGTATACACATTTTTTTCTTTTACGATTTTAGCCTGGATGCTGGAAAGGAAAAATCCTTTAGCCCGGACATGAACAAATTTGGCCTTACCAATAGTGGTGACATCGCGGTCAATTTTGTATTCGGAGAATTCGGAGTTTTCTTCTCCCATCAGTACTGAGCCGCCATAACGCTCGACTATTTCGCGCTCTTTTTTATCATTTTCCAAAAGCTGCTTATGGGCTTTGGTATTCAAAACCATAGTACCGTCGAACCCGGAGGCGTCTTCGGCTGGCGAGGTACTCTGGTTATGGAAGATTAGCTGATATTTACCAATGGTAATAATATCATCATCACGAAGAACCTCTTCCGTAATTTTCCGGTTATTTAGAAATGTGCCGTTGAGTGATTCGTTGTCTATGACCAGTACCGCCTTATCATTAAATTCAATCATGGCATGTTTGCGCGATACCCCCCGATTTTCCAGAACAATATCGTTATCATTCGTACGTCCGATTGATAAACGTCTTTTTTCAGTGACTATCCTTTCAATCACTTTTTCATCATACTTGACAACTATTTCCGCCATCGGTGAATCCTTTCAATATCAAGACTAAATATGTCCAAATAAACTTTATCTTCAAATTCTTTACATTATTATCGTTTTCTGAGACCGTTTTAAAACAGGCTCTTGATGTTATGTAAAGACTTAGTTATATTGTCGGCATGAGAATAGGAAACTTAATTCTGGATAAGAAAGTTATCTGTGCCCCATTGGCCGGGATATCCAACCGTCCTTTCAGGGTTTTGGCTATTAAAGCCGGGGCGGCTTTGGTTTTTACCGAAATGATCTCATCTGAGGGGATAATTCGCCATCAAGAGAGAACCCTCTCCATGATGCAATTCCAGAAAGATGAACAACCTATTGGGATCCAACTCTTTGGCTCAGATCCGGAAACTATGAAAAAAGCAGCTGAAATAACTGCCGAGGAATATCACCCTGAAGTTATTGATATCAACTTTGGCTGTCCGGTTAAAAAAGTAGTCAGCAAAAACGGAGGATCGGCAGTATTAAAGGACTTAAAACTTACCGAAGAGCTTATATTGGCTACCGTCGAAGGGGCCGGAGATATCCCGGTCTTCATAAAGATTCGAACCGGTTGGGATGATAATACTCCTGTTTATAAGGAAGTAGGGGAAATCGCTGAAAAATCCGGGGTAAAAGCTATTACTCTCCACGCTCGAAGCAGAACTAAAGGATTTTCCGGTAAAGCTCAATGGGAGTCTATTAAAGAGCTTAAGAGCAGCATTAATATTCCAGTTATTGGCAATGGAGATATTAGAACACCCGAAGATGCCGTTAACATGTTTGAAGATACCGGCTGCGATTTGGTTATGATTGGGCGAGCGGCAATGTGCAATCCTTTTATTTTCAAAGAGATTAATGCATATTTTGAAACAGGCAAAACTGTAAATCCACCGACAATTGAAGAAAAAATAGGCCTTTGTCTGACTCATGCCCGGCTTATGATTGAAGAATTCGGTATGGATCGTGGATTAATAATGATGCGTCGTTATTTGGCCTGGTACATTAAAGGATTCCCAGGGGTCAGCTATATTCGGCCAAAGTTATTTCAGATTAAGACATTTGATGATATTTATAATATTTTTAATGACTATTTAGGAGGTGTTTTAGCGAGATAAAATATTAAAACTTATCAAAGGAGGGATTATGGCACAATTCATTATGGCCATGACTATTAATCCTAATGCAAAAAAGGATCACCCTGATTTGTCTCATCATGTCAATACTTCATTAGAAATCTTTGCCAAACATAAAGTAAAAGTTATCAGCCTCTTTGCTACTCTTGGCCGGTATGATTTTCTGGCGATCTTTGAAGCTCAGGATCAAAATGTGGCATTTAAAGTTGCTTCAGGAATTAATACTCTGGGTGTTATGGATACTGAAACCTGGCCGGTGATACCTTATGAGGATTTTTCACAGTTGATTAAATAACGGGATTTTAACTATTACTTGAGGTTGACGGAGATTTTCTCTATTTTCCTGTGGTTATAAGTTTAAAATTATGAAATTGCTGATTGTGGAATTGAATGGTATAATCTATATGTACAAAACTAAAGGCTGTTTGGGAGAAAAGAGAAAATGAAAAAAGCAACGGCATTACTATTGTCCTTCTTGATTATTATTAATTATCTGAACTGCGGTCCGCAAAAAGTTACCGAAGAAATTCGCGAGAAATGTATTCCGGCGCTAATCCAAGTTGATGTTAACGATGGTTCCATGACAGTTATCTTCAAAGAAAACTGTAACAGCCTCAAATCCGGCTACAATATTTATATAAGTGAATCATCATTGAGTGGAAATACCTCTGATACTATTAAACCTAATAACCATCCGGTTTTCCCCGGTGACACCAACCCCGAAGATGGCATTGAATATTACGAAGCTACAGGTCTTGAAAACGGGATTGTATATTATGTCTCCATAAGAACAGTTTTCTCAGATCAGACTATGTCCAGGCTCTCCGAAGAATTCAAAGTTGTCTGCGGTCCTCGTGGTGAATTTGATCTGTCAGTAAGATATAAATCGGAAAAAGACGGCTTTTCCTTTGCAAAAAACGATCATGTCAGGGCTGATGATATTTATAATGATCTCTATCTATTTACTAAAGATAGCATGGATTTTCTGGCTTCCCCCAATCGTCTCGATGGCTTTCTCAGAACAAGCAAATTCAGGCTTTTATCCACCAATAATACAATTGAAGAGGCCATTAAAAAGAGCATTTCCACCAATAATCCTTATGATGAAACCATTAATATATCAAAAGGGAGTCTGGTTCAGGTCTTAACCGCTGATGGCCATACCGCCCTGTTACAGGTTGTTGGTATGAGCGGAGAGGGTGAAAGTAGATTGGTGAAATTAAAATATGCTTTTACAATCAGGACTTCTGTTCCGTTTTTTTAAATCCAATTTAATCATAGTCGGTTTAACTGGTTAAGATGATTTAATATTAAGCCGATACCGGAACAAAATCCTTTAAATGGACTTATAGGGTTTATGATTTTGTAATTAATTATCAGTTTTAAAATTGATTTGTTTAATCATTTGTTGTTTATAAATGGAAAATATGAAAAGCACTCGGATAAAGGATAATTTGTTAAAATTTAATAAAGATTGTCTAAAAATCGACGCCGCCAAAGTAACGGATGAACTCTGTGAAATGATATCCAGGCAAATAGGAAGCAGGCTAAAAAAAAGAGGAGCTGTGGTTGGCATATCCGGAGGGATTGATTCCTCGGTTGTGGCTGGACTTTGCGCCCGTGCCCTGGGGTCGGATAAAGTTCTCGGAGTGATGATGCCAGAGAGAGATTCCGCCAGTGAAAGCAAGATGCTTGCAACAGAACTGGCCAAAAAATTTGGCTTTAAAGCAATTGTCGAAGAGCTGACCGATGGGCTGGCTGGATTGGGCTGCTATCAAAAGAGGGATGAAGCTATCAAAAGAGTATTCCCCGAATATGATGAAAGCTATAAATGCAAAATTATAATACCTACCAATATTCTCGATGAGAGCGCTTTTAATTTCTTCTCTCTGGCAATAGAAGATAAAGATGGTTATGTTCAGAAAAAAAGAATGCCTCTTGATGTTTATCTTCAGGTGGTCGCAGCCTCGAATCTTAAACAACGACTGCGCATGACCACATTATATTATCATGCTGAAAGGTTGAATCGGGCTGTAGCCGGAACCGGAAACAAAGACGAGCATGAACAGGGCTTTTTTGTGAAGTGGGGTGATGGCGGAGCCGATATGAAGCCAATCGCCCATCTTTTCAAAATCCAGGTTTATCAAATTGCTGAATACATCGGCGTACCCGGCGGAATTATAGAGAGAACCCCTACAACCGATACCTACTCCTCCGAAGTTACCCAGGAAGAATTTTTCTTCGGGTTGGATTTTTATACTATGGATATGCTATGGTATGCCATGGAAAATAATGTTCCACCTGATGAAGCAGCCAGGGTGCTGGAATTGACTCCCGATCAGGTTAAAAAGGGTTACGATGCCATTAAGAGGAAAATCGATGCTACCGAGTATCTTCGGTTGAATCCTCTTGAGGCAGATATTTGATAAAGGTCTTTTAAAATTGTCAGGCCTGATGAAACTCCATGATCTTCTTGAATTAAGCGCTGAGAGATTCGGATCTAATCCGGCAATTATCCATGGTGCTCAATCTGTTACTTATACCGGACTCTATCATTTAGTATTAAAACTATCCGATCGATTATTAAAATCAAATTTAAAAGCCGGAGATAGAGTTGCCCTCTGGTGTGAAAACAGTATACAATATATCGCCTCTTATTTTGCAATCCTTAAAGCAGGATTTGTGGTCGTACCTGTTGATACTTCATTGCACCCGGATAAAATTGATTTTATTTTAAATGACTGTTCGGCCAAAGGGTTGATTACCCAGTCAAAGAACAGCCGATATCTTGATTCAATAATCAAAAATAATCCTCAGTTATCCTTTATAGCCACTGACAGGAATATAAGTATTGCTGACGACAACATTGATTTCTTTGCTATAGCTGATATGATCTGCAGCCTCAATGGCAATCAATCTGATGCAGAGAATAAAACATCTGTCTCCGACTCTGATCATTTTGCCTACCTAAAAGCTAAATCTGATATTGCACCGCATGAGCTGGCGGCAATATTTTATACTTCAGGAAGTACCGGTAAATCCAAAGGAGTTATGCTCTCCCACTTAAATCTTATTTCAAATACAATCGGTACGGTGGAGTATCTGAAACTGACGAAAAATGATCGGGTTCTGGTAGTCCTTCCATTTTATTATATTTACGGCAACTCGTTACTATTGACACATATCGCAGTTGGGGGGACAGTTGTCATTGAAAATCGATTTGCATATCCCGAAACCGCTTTGGCAGCAATGGAAAAGGAAAATGTTACCGGTTTTTCAGGCGTTCCATCGACATTTATGATTCTCCTTAACAGCACCTCTTTTGCGCAGCATAAATTTCCTTCTTTGAGATATTTCACTCAGGCTGGGGGAGGAATGTCCCCGGAGATTATAAAAAAACTGGCTGATGCATTCCCAGAGAAAGAAATTTATATCATGTATGGCCAGACCGAAGCTTCACCCCGGGTTACCTGGCTGCCCCCTGATAAATTACAGGAAAAAATGGGATCAATAGGGATAGAAGTTCCCGGAGTTCATGTTAAAATTATTAATGAATCAGGAGATGAAGCTTCCATTGGAGAAGAGGGCGAAATTGTTGTTGGGGGAAACTCGGTTATGATGGGTTACTGGGATCAGAGCAACGGGCATGATAAAGTTCTTAATGATGGCTGGCTCTACACCGGTGATTTGGCCCGGATGGATGAAGATGGCTATATCTTTATAGTCGGGCGTAAAAAAGAGATTATCAAATCCGGCGGGAATAGAGTAAGCGCCAAAGAATTAGAAGAATGTATTATAAAAATTGATGGAGTCACAGAGGTTGCCGTATTCGGAGTTGAAGACCCTGTTTTGGGAGAGGCAATACATGCTGCTGTGGTTAAAAATGATGACGCTATATCTGAGAAATTAATTAAGGATTATTGTGCCGTTAACTTATCGAGCCATAAAGTTCCCAAATATATAACATTTATGGATTCTCTGCCCAAATATCAGACCGGGAAGATAAATAAGCCTGCCTTAAAACAAGAATTAATTGATTCTAAATAAGGATGGCAACGCCCCTGCCACTTACCAACCGAGGATCTGTTCAAGATTCTTGTTCAGTTTTTCAATCCTTTCCTGATAATCGGCCTTCTTAGATTTTTCCCGTTCAATAACATCTTTGGGAGCATTTGCAAGAAAATCGCCGTTGGCCAGTTTTTTTGAGACTTTTTCCAATTGAGAGGCAAGGTTGGCAAGATCCTTATTCAACCTGTTTTTCTCAACCTCAATATCTATTAATCCTTCCAATGGAATAAAAATTTCAGCGCCGGATATAACTGTTGACGCTGAAAGCTGTGGTTTTTTTATATCAGTACCGGTATAAAGATTATTGACTCTTGTCAATGAACGAAAATATTCAATATGATTCTGGAGCAATTCACTTAAAGCCGAATCATCAACTTTGACATATAAGTCCGACTTTTTTCCCGGAGGGACATTTAGCTCAGATCGGACAGAACGAACAGCGGTGACAACGGTCTGGATTTTACTTAAATGTTCTTCCAGTTCGTCATCGATATATTTGCCTTCGGTTTTTGGCCAGGGACCGAAAGTGATGGTGTCATTACCGTTTTCATCAAATTTCAGCATATCAAGATAAATACGTTCGGTTACAAACGGGATAAACGGATGCAGAAGTTCAAGAATGCGTCTTAAAACATAGATAGCAACTTTAAGTGATCCTTCCCTTATTTCATTTCCGGGGGTATCCGGCTTAATTAGTTCGATATACCAGGAACAGTAGTCATTCCAGACAAAATTATACAGAGTCTTGGATGCATTCGATAAGCGGAATTCATCAAAAGATTTATTGATAGATTCAATAGTCCGGTCAAGCCGGGAGAGAATCCATCGGTCAAATATAACCAGGTCAGTTTCATCCACCGTGTTAATGTCAGCCGGTTTATCTCCATTGCGCATCAATATAAACCGCGAAACCTGATGGAGCTTGTTGACAAAATTACGTCCGATTTCAAAAGTGTTTTTACTGATCCAGGGATCCTGACCATCGGGTGTCGCAAGAACTATTGAGATGCGGAGAGCATCGGCGCCGTATTTCTCTTTTATTTCCAATGGATCAATGCCATTGCCGAGTGATTTGGACATTTTGATTCCATTAGCATCCCGGACGGTGCCGTGAATGTAGACATCAGAGAAGGGAGCTTCCCCCATTATTTCATAACCGGCCATAACCATACGGGCCACCCAAAGGAAAATGATTTCCGAGGCAGTACTGAGTACTTTAGTCGGATAGAATTTCTTAAGCTCAGGAGTTTTCTCGGGCCAGCCCATGGTGGAAAAAGGCCAGAGCCAGGAAGAGAACCAGGTATCCAGAACATCCTCGTCCTGAGTCAGGCTTTCCGGGTCATAACCTTTGCAGTCTTTCTGAGCGGGACGGTCAACCGAGACAAACATTGTTCCGTCCTCAGCATACCAGATCGGAATGCGATGTCCCCACCAAAGTTGTCGGGAAATGCACCAATCCCGGATATTCTCCATCCAGTGGAGGTATGTTTTTGACCAGTAGTCGGGATGGAATTTTATCTTGCCGGTTTTTACTGCATCAATAGCTGGCTGAGCCAATTCTTTCATCTTGACGAACCATTGCTCGGAAAGGTATGGTTCTACGACATTATGGCAACGGTAGCAGGTACCGGCTGAAAGATTGTATTTTTCTTTTTTCTCAAGCAGATCTTTTTTCTCAAGATCTTCAAGCAATTGTTTGCGGCATTCGAAGCGATCCAGCCCCTTATATTTTCCCGCATTTTCATTCATGCTGCCATCGGTGTTGAGAATATTGATCTCTTCAAGATCATGCCTTTTGCCGATTTCAAAATCATTGGGATCATGAGCTGGAGTGACTTTTACAACCCCGGTTCCAAATTCAGGATCTACATAACTATCGGCGACTATTGGAATCTCCCGTTCCAGAATAGGAAGAATAACTGTTTTACCAACGTATTTTTTATAACGGGCGTCTTTAGGGGCAATAGCCAGGGCTGTATCACCTAACATCGTTTCCGGTCTAGTCGTGGCAACAGTCAGGTATTCATCAGAGCCTTTAAGCTTATACTTGATAAACCAAAGATAACTGTCCTGTTCAACATGTTCAACCTCATCATCTGAAAGGGAGGTTTGACAGGAAGGACACCAGTTAACTATGCGATGTCCGCGATAGATTAGCTCTTTATTGTAAAGATACCTGAAAACTTCAGCCACGGCAGCAGAGAGTTCTTCATCTAAAGTAAATCTTGTCCGATCCCAGTCACAACTACAGCCAATCTTTTTTAATTGGTTCAGGATTTTGTCTTTATTGCCATAAGCCCAATCTTTAGTGCGTTCAAGGAATTTTTCCCGGCCCATTTCGCGGCGGGTAGTCCCTTCTTTGCTGATCTGCTTTTCGACTATTACCTGAGTTGCTATACCGGCATGATCCGCTCCCGGAATCCAGACCGCTTCGTAACCTGCCATCCGATGCTTTCTTATAAGGATATCCTGAATGGTATTATTAAGGGCATGACCCAGATGGAGGATATCAGTTACATTGGGAGGAGGGATAACAATGGAATACGGCTCTTTATCAGAGTTAGCATTACCGGCAAAAAACCCTTTTTCCAGCCAGTGGTTATAAAGTTTATCTTCAACTTCAGCAGGTGAATAAGCTACTGATTTTTTGGTTTCATTTTCGTTTTGCTTGCTCATCAGATTTTATCCGTTATATTGGCCTTTCAAAAAAATTGCTCGAATATAAGTAATCGAGCTTAACATTATAGTTGTACCTGTCAATTTTGTCAACAAATGAGAATTTTACAAATTTTCGGGCACATTATATAACTAAAGATTATTATCGTCATTATGTCTGATTTAAAGAGAAAAGTTTTGGATAAAAGCATTGCCCCCTTTGAGAGGTTAAAAATGCTGATGGAGATTTTAAGATCTCCCGGTGGATGTCAATGGGATCGCAAACAAACCCACCAGAGTCTTTTGCCTTATCTAATAGAGGAGGCATACGAAGTTGTTGAAGCCGTTGAAAATAAAGATGTTAACGCTCTTAAAGAAGAATTGGGGGATTTGCTTTGCCAGATTGTATTCCATGCCCAGTTAGCCAGTGAAAAAGGACATTTTAACATTGATGATTCAGCCGAAATTTTAATTGATAAACTTATAGCTCGTCACCCACATGTTTTCGGGGATCGTAAGGAATTATCCCCCAGCGAGGTACGGGATCAATGGGAACAAATTAAAGTCGAGTCCGGGGAGAAAGATTCTGTCCTGTCTGGAATTCCCAAGTCTATGCCGGCCTTGACAATGGCTTTCAGAATTGGTGAAAAGGCTGGCGGGGTTGGGTTTGATTGGGAAAGAGCTGAAGATGTTATAGAAAAGATTGACGAAGAGGTTTTAGAAGTTAAGCAAGCAATTGTAAGTCAAGATAAATCTCAGATTACTAATGAGATAGGGGATCTTCTTTTTGCTATAGCTTCTTTGGCGCGTAAACTTGAGATAGATCCTGAAGCAGCTCTCAAAAAAGGACTCCAGAAATTCATGACAAGATTTGACAAACTGGAACAAAATGTCAATGAATCTGGTCGAAAATTCAAGACTTTTTCATTAAACGAACTTGAAGAAATTTGGCAAAAAATAAAATAATCTACCCGTAACCAGATATTCTCCTTAGTCTTAGGTGGGACATTTAAAGCATTAAAAGAAATTATTTTTTTTAAACTTTTAGTTGCTTTTAATATTGAAAGTTGTAGTTTTGCCATTGCTTTTTAAGAAATAGAAGTGAAGCCATAGGTATCGATAATAATAGGAGATGCTTTTTTATATAGAATAGATTCAAAATGATGATTTTGGATAATGAGTTTTATGACTGGAGATTGCCTATGATTTAAAAAAAGTTTTTAAGGGATATTTGGGGGATTGAAATGATTTTGTTTGGATAAGATAGATAAATTTTAATATAAGGATTAAGAAAATGAAGAAATTTTTAACTGTCTCTTTAATGATGCTTCTGATTATGTCATTAAATGCGTTTGCCACTGAAACCCGCGTAATGACTATGGGTGACAACAATACCATCCTTTTGGATGAAGCCAATATCTGGCAGTTCCCATCACGTTTAAATGATTACCCGAATCTGGCTATTGGTGAATTTTCATATTCAGCAGATAACAATTTTGGCAACTTTGGTATTCACTGGAAATTTGGAAATGACAACCCATGGATACTTGGTACTTATTTTTCAACATTAGATGCTTATGAACCAGCTTCAATGTTTGGCGGTAGTTTTCTTGATTTTGATCTAATGGATAATCGTCGCATGGATCTTCTCTATGGCCGCCAGCTTGGCAGTAATGACTTTGGATTTGGTTTCTCTTATTACCATTCCAGCATGACTTATGATGAAGCTACTCTTCCTGAAAATTTATCTAAAGAATCATTTTCATTTTATGACTTCACCTTCGGTTTGACAGAAGAAACAGGCCTGTGGGATATCGCTGTTAATTTTGGTATGGGGACCTGGACTGATGAAGGTACCGATGGAGAACCTATAACTGAACCTGATGGTTTTATGGATATCGCTCTGAATGGCCGTTATTTCTGGCAGCAAAATCCTAATATTACCCTGGTTCCTCATTTAGGTCTTGGATACAGCAAGCAAGGAGTGAAATATAATCTTGAATCTACTTCATATGAAGAAAAAGGTACCATGCTTGATCTCGGTTGCGGTATGAATTATACTCCTGCCACCAACGTATTAGCTGTTTTGGATTTTGGTTTTATGTATAACAAAATGAAATCAGATAATTCAGAAAATATTGAGTATACCAACACCAATTGGTATTTCCCCTACTTTAAATTAGGTATGGATGCTGATGTCTTCAAATGGATGGATATCCGTTTCGGCGCTACCAGTTACTGGACCAGTTTCACTGAAGAAGATAACGATGGTGACAAATATAATGAACGCTATCCTGCCAACGACACTTATCTTGGTTTTGGTTTCCACTGGAATCGTCTCCATGTTGATACTTACACCGATCCGGAATTGTTCCTCAAAGGGTTCAATTTCATCTCAGGTTCCACTAACAACATGAATTTCCAGATCTCTGCTGTTTATGAAATGATGTAATTTTTAAAATATATATCATTAAAAAAGCCCGGTCAATTAGCCGGGCTTTTTTGTGGGTGACTACGCCATTTTAATATTCTCAAATTTCGATAAGTTCTTTGACTGCATCAAAAACCATCTCCACACTAATCCCTTTCATACACTGCATATGCTGGTCATTCTTGAGGGGACATTTGTTTTTGACACAACTGATACACCCTAATTCTTCAAGATAGATAAGGCGTTTATCCGTTGCTAACGGAGTAGTTGATTTGGGATCATCCGCTCCCGATAAGACAACAACCCTTGCTCCAACCGCAGCTGCTAAATGTGCCGGTCCGGAATCATTACCGACAAAAACCCGGCTCAAAGATAAAATAGCCGCCGCTTCTCTGAGTGTTGTTTTGCCGGCCAGATTGATAACATCTTTGGTGGAAGTTCTTTCGGCTAATAAATTTCCATCCTCCTGATCCGAGTAAGATCCAATCAAAATAACTTTATGCTGAAGCTTTGAAATAATCTCTTTAATCAATTCAGTATAATTATCAAATCCCCAGCGGCGGGATTCAGCGACAGCTTTAAAAGCAATGCAAATAAATTTATCGTTAGCTTTAATGTTGAAGCCATCTAATAATTTGATGCCGTTATTAATATCATCATCGTTTAAAAACAGTTTCGGTTTGACATATTCAATTTCGGTTTTAGTGCTTCGCCGCAAAAGGTTATAATATAATTCACTCCGATGGACAGAGTTTAGAGGTGAAACAAGGGGGAGAGGCTTGGTTAAAAGGAGTCGGCGGCCATCAGCAATGTAGCCTATCCGTTCCTTTATATTTCCCAATTTAAAGCCAGCAGCAGCCCCGAAGGATGGAGGTAAGATATAACCGATATCAAACTCAAGGGGTGCAATCACATCTCTGATTTTTATTACCGCCATAAGGCCATGCTGGTGTTCCGGGGGAATTTCAATTATTCCGTCGATAGCAGGGTTGGGGCGAAAAAGATCAGCCAAATGTGACGGTGTTAATAATGTAACGGTTCCACCGGGGTAGGCTTCACCGACATTGTTTATCATCGGCATCGCCATCAGGCAGTCGCCGAGATGATTGGGAGTCCTGATTAGTATATTCTGAGACATTACAAACTAAAGTTACTCTCTAATTTATATGTGTCAATAAGATAGTTTTTTAATTCTTCTAAATAATTATTCTGAGCTTCAAGATAAGCGATACTTGTCTCAAAATAAGTAATTTTTGAAATTTGACCGTCGT
>CAYPUP010000003.1:0-18787 GCA_964413795.1 uncultured Ignavibacteriales bacterium | reverse complement strand
AGGTATCTCAATAACTGGCCGACAGTACTGTGGCTGTGGACAATACTACTTACATTGATTTCATGGTCTTTGAAATAAGATAAATTCGCATTGATGTATTTTTTGGTAGCTGCGTGCAGGGCAATTTTTAATTTGATTCTTTTATCATCAGCTATTTTGTAAATAGGCTGATAATCATAGATACAATCTTCGACGGGAAATGGGATCTGTTGTTTTACTTCGAATTTGATAGCCGAATCCAATTCGCTTTTTTTCATTTGTGGAATCAAGAAGGTACGAAATGATGTTTCATTGCCCGAAAGAGAAATTATGACTCTTGATTTGCGGGTTGCATGCTCATCAAGAAAAGATAATATCTCCTGATTGATAAATTCTCTCTTTGTGTTTTCATCCGTGTCTATCGTCGGAATATAGACTTTTCGGATATCGATTATTTTACGGGAATTAAATAGATGCCTTACCGCCGCCATTTGAATTGAGGATTGATCAATCGAAAAAGCCAGACAACGGCCATTAAAACGACTCCTTTTAGGAGTGATTATGGATTCAGTCAGAGGTGAAGTTGTGAAAGATTTCTTTGGCTCTTTCACAGGATCAACTGGCTTCTTTTTTTTAAACAATCCGGTTAATGACATGAAGTTTACCTAAACTAAAAATTTACTTCAACAGTATCAGCTCCGCCTACAGACAGTATTCTTCTGTTTAAAGACTGATAAACATAATCTACATTCCAGGCATCTTTAAGATAGGAGCCTTCACCGCTATCCATGTAGGGTCCATTCCAGCCCAGACGAGTCAGCTTGTTATAAGTTGCCACAGAATCCGGTTTTATAGCCAGATCCGACAATTTTGATGGTACAAAACCGACATCCCCTTCAAATCCACGATCAATAAGTTGTCCTCCGGCTATGATATCGGGATTGCCGATTATGCTTCTTTTAAGTGAAGCCATCTCTTTTTGAGTAGCGGTAATTTTTGCACTTTCTGACATATTGGCGAACTTGGGGATAGCCACAGTGGCTAGTATCCCAAGAACAACAATTACCATCACCAACTCAATAAGAGTAAATCCGCTTTGTTGTTTTTTATACATTATTGAATGTTTTCAATAAAAATTACCATCTGTTTTCGCCGCTGGCAAAAGTAGCGGGCCAAATTTCTCCAGTGGTCGGATTGTAAACCCAGCCGGCGTTGGAGGTAATAGAATCACCTTTGGTCAGAGCGCTGCCATCGAAAATATCATCAGCAGAATCTGAAACGGCAGCATAAGGATTTTTGGGAATTCCATGAGCCATTACATCTGTTCCTCTAAGTTCAGCCAGACTCGGCCATGAAGCGGTCCCGGTGCTAACTGCAGCATTGGCATAAAATATAGTTATGCCGGATTTTAATGCACCAAGAGAGCTGCGGCATGAAGCTTCTTTGGCATCGCTTGAAAGATCTTTGTATTGAGGAATGGCAACCGCTGCCAAAATTCCCAGGATGACAATTATAATAACCAGCTCAATAAGGGTAAAACCTTTTTGATTCAACATGCTAAAACTCCTTAATTGTAAATTCTATTTTTTACTAATTCTATTATCTGTTTTATCGACTGATTAGTCTAAAAATTTATCTTTACCCGGAGTTAAATACTTTAACCAAGCTCCACATGGGCATAAAGATAGCCAAAGCCATGATCAAAATGAAAATCCCAAGACCTAACGTTAATATTGGTTCAAGAATTGAGGTCAATTGTCGGGTAATATAATGTACCTCTTTTGAATAATGTTCTGAAACTTGTCTCAACATTGTAGACAATGATCCAGACTCCAACCCGATTGTAATCATTTGTAAGGACAATTCAGGAAAATATTCGAATTGGGATTTGTTAATTTCTGTATCTCGTCCGGATTTTAACAATTCACCCATTTTTTTAATTTCAAGAGCAATGGCTGAGTTTCTGACCGAATCAACCAGGAGATCGAGCGATTTTACAATCGGTAAACCCGATTGAAACAGGATTTGAAACATCATTGAAAACCGGGCAACATTGCCTTTAATAATAAGGTTGCCAAATATCGGAATTTTTAGAAATTTAGTATCTAGCCATAATTTCCCCTTGGGATTGGAAACAATTTTTATATATGCAAAAATTACAGCGCCAAGAGTAAGAATTAATGCGGGCCAATAGTGTGTAAATAAATTACTGATGCCTATCATCATTCTTGTCGGAAGGGGTAATTCAGCGCCAAAACTATCAAAAAAACTAATAAAGCGAGGCATAACAAAAGTAATCATGACTAAAAATGCAAGAGCAATTGCAGAAATAACGATAATCGGATAACGAATGCCGCTTTTAATAGATCGGGTCAGCTCCATATCTTCTTCCAAAACCAAGTTTAACTGATCTAAAATTTTATCCAACTGACCGGATTCTTCACCTGCTGCAATACACGAGACATAAACCTGAGAAAAAATATTTTTATATTGAGCCATAGCCGTTGAAAGCATCTGACCAGCTTCAACCTGATTGCGAATTGATTCTATTACCGTGTTAAAGTAACTTCCTTTACTTCCAACTTTAATCAAGGAAAGAGCTCGCAACAGCGGGATGCCGGCTTTGTATAATGTTACCAGGTTGCTGTTAAAAGTAATCAACTCTTCGTAGTGGTTTTGCTTGGATGATCCGAGAAAGAATATTGTCCTTTTTCCCTGGGTTTGTTCGATATTGATAGGGATCAGCTTTTTTTCATTAAGATATTCCAGAACCTGCTCGCTGGTTTCAGCGGTCATGGTACCTTCATGTTTATTACCGTTTGATTCAATTGCTTCATATTTATAGTGAATTGGCATTTACGGAACTCTCAATAAAATTATCTTCATGTTTAACAACAAATTCGTCGACATTTGAAGTCTCTTTTAATAGCTCTTCGAGGCAGATAGTGCCGCCTTTTAATTTTTCTAACCCTGCTTCAAAAAGTGATTTATAACCTTTGTTGCGGGCTGTTTCCAAAATCTGGTTAACAGATGCATTGCGCATAATCAACTCTGATATCTCCGGTGTTATCTCGATAAATTCATAAATACCGGTTAATCCCTTAAATCCTGAGTTCTTGCATTTCTGGCAACCGCCACCATGCTTAAATGTGTACTGATCAACCTGATGTAGTATCCCTGCTCTTTTCAAGAGGAGTTCAGATGGCATATATTCCTCGGTGCAATCCGGGCAGTTTAACCTGACTAAGCGTTGAGCTAAAACCCCTTTCAAAGCTGTTGCTACCAGATAGTTCTCAATGCCCATATCAATCAAACGCATAATTGTCGAAGGGGCATCATTGGTGTGAATGGTGGAAAAAACCAGATGGCCGGTTAAGGCTGAACGGATTGCCATCCGGGCTGTTTCAGTGTCGCGAATTTCACCAATCATTATGATATCAGGATTTTGTCGAAGCATTGCTCTCAGGGTGGAAGGAAAGGTCAAGCCGGCTTTTTCATTTATCTGAATTTGAATAATTAATGGCAACGAGTATTCAACCGGATCTTCGACTGTTATCATGTTTTTTTCAATGCTATTTATATCCTGCAGGGTTGCATACAGGGTAGAAGTTTTACCGCTTGAGGTCGGACCGGTTATAAGAATCAATCCTTCCGGTTTATTTATGATATTGGTCCATGAATTTTCTACAGCTTTGTTAAAACCTAAATCCTTAAAACTTAGCAGAAGGTTTCTTCTGTCCAGAATTCGGAT
The DNA here is from genome assembly GCA_964413795.1 of uncultured Ignavibacteriales bacterium. Lineage (GTDB taxonomy): Bacteria > Zixibacteria > MSB-5A5 > GN15 > FEB-12 > DAOWMZ01. The sequence goes on along the minus strand of CAYPUP010000003.1, from coordinate 15,057 downwards.
TACGATCTTTTCGCCATGAATAGTAGGCAGGGTTGAAACACGAAGATCAATAATAAGCCCTTCTACACTGATTGTAAAACGACCATCCTGTGGAATACGCTTCTCTGAAACATCGAGATTTGATGCTACTTTAATCCTGGACACCAGTTCAGCATGCATATTTTTTGGGGGGGAGGCTTCTTCGCGCATAATCCCGTCGATTCGATATCTGATTCTTAAACGATTTTCATCAGGTTCGATATGAATATCAGAGGCTTTCTCTTTTACCGCCTGGATAATAAGGAGATCAACAAGTCGGGCAACAGAACTTTCAGCGGTCGGATCAAGATCTTCGATTTTTTCAATTTTATTTATAGCATCATCGTTGTGTTCTTTACCCATTATCTGCTTAAATGAATCTGCTACTGAATAAAATTCATCAATGGCATTTTTTATATCGGAAACGGTAGCAATAGCTCTTTTTATGTTTAAGCCTGTACGGTATTTAATCTCATCCAGAGCAATTACATTTAATGGATCAGCCATGGCAATAGTCAGAGTATTGCCAATTTCAAAAATAGGCAGCAACGTAAATCTTCGGGCTATTTCGACTGGAATTTTTTGTATTACTTCTGGGCCAATTATCATGGAAGCCAGAGAAAGCTTGGGAATGCTCAACCGTTCGGATACGGTATCAAGAAGCTGTTCTTCGGTGATAAATCCCATTTCTACCAGGGTTTCTCCAAGCCTTTTACCCGAAAAGGTTTGTTCGTTCAAACCCTGCTCAAGTTGATCCCGATTGAGGTAGCCTTTCTCGAGAAGTAAATCACCAATTTTCTTTTTGGATAAATTCTCTACCATATTTTTTATAAAATTCCTATTAAATATAATTATGACTTCATTTTATTATCGGCTTATATATCAATTAAGTTGAGTGATTGCTTTGTATCAATTTTTGTTGTAAATATAAGGAGTTTCCGTTATTCTTTGGCGAATTGGAGTTAAAGAGAATTGACAACGAAGAATTATTTATTTGGAATATTAATATTTTTATCCGGGGTGGCTTTTCCAATCAGGGCTGAAAATACAGGAACTAACCCTGATCTTATCCAACCGGTTAATGCCGATCGAAATCTGATAATTGACAGTATCGTTATTGATAATAGAAATATTTTTGATACGAATGACCCGCATTATAAGCATCTTATTTTTAGATATGCTAATAAATTCCACGCTATAACAAGACAAAAGGTAGTAAAAAGAGAACTGCTTTTCAAAACAGGGGATGTTTATCCTGATGATCTTGTTGAGGAGACAGCCCGTAATTTGAGAAACAGGTTATCGTTGTATGATGCCTGGATTGAAACGGATACACTGCCAAGTGGCAAACTTATTGTCAGGGTAGTAACCATCGATGAATGGTCTCTTTCAGTAGGACCTAATTTTTCCCGGGAAGGAAATAAAAATCAGTTCGAGTTAACCATCACTGAAAGGAATCTTTTAGGAAGAAATCAGTATATCTCAACAGGCTATTTTTTGAAGGAATCTGAAAAGGATTATGAGAATGTCCATTTTATTGATAATAAACTCTGGGGAAAATCATTTGCCCTTGATCTTTACCACACGAGTAATCCAAAAAATAAGACTAATTGGCTGATACTGAGCAAACCTTTTTATCACTTGAATCAGAGATTTTCCTATTATTTGAGTTTTAATTATGCAGATAAAGATAATGAAATCTACAGAGATACTTTAAAAATCGGATCGACGGCATCATTAGGAGACGAATTTGATCTGGGGGTTTCTTTCCGTACCGGATCCTATAAGAATAAAATTGAATATTTTACAAGATTTGCTTACAAATACATTAATTCAAATGGGGTTAATTATTTTTCTGAAGATCCTATGGACAGCATGACTGTAAATTCAAATATTCCTAATGATACTGCCTACCACTTAATTGATATCGGAATTAAAACATCATTCCTAAATTTCACAAAACAAAAACATATTGATGGTATGGGCTATATTGAGGATTTCAATCTGGGACAGGTATTATCTTTGTCAATTGGACGTGCCTTCAAACCTTATTATAACGATTACCTGTATGACATTATAACATTAAATCTCTGGCATGGATTTTCACCCGGAAATAATATTATATACGTAGCTTACAACAGAAAACACTGGTTTTTTAATTCATCTCAGTTGAGGAAACTATCGAACATGTCGCTGCTGTTTTACAACCATAGTTTAGATTTTGTGACACTTGCTCTTCATAGTTCATACTACTCCGATTGGCGAGCCGATCAATCAGAAAGTCTCAGGTTAGGAGGTGTTAACGGAATTCGCGGCTATAACGAATACTTTAAGACCGGTGACCGGCAGATGGTTATTAATTCCGAAATGAGATTTTTTACAGGGCTTGAAATCCTGGCTGTAAAAATAGGGTCGACAATATTTGTCGATGCGGGCCGCTCCTGGAAAGCTGATGAAACAATTAATTTCCGGGATTTTTATTTTTCAGCAGGAGTGGGACTTAGGTTTTCTATTGGACATGCATCGCGTCATAAAGTAATGAGAGTGGATTTTTCATTTTCTGAGCAAAACCACTGGCAAATTTCCATTGGGACCGAACAATATTTTCACCTTTCCAGCGAGAGTTTTTATTTGGTAAACTATTGATAGGTAATTGGTTGTGGGTTGTTGTTCGAGGCTTCATGAGAGAAGCCTGATTGTAACCCAGGTAATATTACATCTTTTTTCCATTGATTTTGTAAAATGTATTATATTCCAAATAGTACTCAGATGATTGTACACACTAAAATATTTTTTATGGGATTGATGTTAGATTCTACAATAAAAGACGATAGAATATAAAATCAATGGTTACCCGATTTCGGAACGCATCTTGACTATTGGATTGTAAAGTTTATATGAAATGTTTTATTATTAAATTATCATTCTTGTTTATAATTTCGGTACAGGTAAGTATGGCTGAAAATACCAGCGGGGCGTTATCTTTTATTGAGGCTGATTATCAGATAGGTAATCTCTCTTTGAACGAGAAAGTACAACTAGAAATTAAAGCAATAAAATATTTCAATGAACTGCCTGAAATCTATAAGAATAAATCCCTATCTACTGGCATAGAATCCCATGGTTGCGCCTCAGCTGTGCTTCTTGATATACGAAGAGACTGGGAATCTTTATCAAAAGAAACACAAGATTTATTTACTCTGGCGTTTGCCCGAGATTCATCTGAATTTACTTATATATCCGAAAGTGGTTTTTTTAAATTTCATTATGATACCTCCGGGACTAATTCAATACCTGAAGCCGATGATGATTTCAGCGGCGTACCGGATTATATTGAAAAGATATCAGCCTATTGTGATACTTCTTTGGACTGGCATTTGAATTATGGATTTTTGTTGCCGCCATCAGATGGTATACTTGGGGGAGATTCTCTTTATGATATTTATTTTCTGGAGACCGGACTTTATGGTTATACTTTTCCTGAGGGGAGTGGGGGAGCACCCTGGAATGATTCCTACAGCTATATAGTTCTTAATAATGATTTTCTCGACTTCGCATCTAATAATGATCCGGAGGGGGATCAGGCTGGAGCTGCCAAAGTTACCTGTGCTCATGAATTTCATCATGCTTGCCAGTATGCCTATGATGTTTCGGAAGCCAGCTGGATTATTGAAGCAGACGCTACCTGCCTGGAAGATTTGGTTTTTGATCAAGTTGATGACAACTATCAATATCTTGATTCTTTTTTTGTATCTCCGGAAAAATCAATTATGGCCAATGGGCTTCATGCTTATTCCAGTTTTATCTGGAATCTATATCTGGCTGATAGATTTGATACTACTTTACTGGTAGCTATGTGGGAAGGAGGAATTACAAAAACCGTATTTGATGCTTTGAAGGATTCAATCACAGGTCGCTATGGCTGGGAGTTGGATTCTGCCTTCTCAGAGTTTGCTGCCTGGAATTATTGTACCGGGGCAAGATCTGATGGTCTGCACCATGTTGAAGCGGACATGTATCCTATGATTGATTTTGATCGTATCCATAGTTCATACCCTGTGAATTTGCTATCCTCGCCCACATACCCAGCCGGCTATGGGGCTTGTTATATTGAATTCCTGCCCACCGGTACACCCAAAACTCTCGAATTATCATTTAATGGCGATAATTCGCGTGAATGGGAAGTCTATATTATAAAATCAACGGATGAAAACTCACATGAATTTGAAAAAATGGTTCTTGATCCGATCAACTTTGATGGAGTAATGACAATTAAGCAATTTGAATCATATCTCCGGGTTGTAATGGTAGGGGTTAATGTTGCTGAAAACTCAAGCGGCGGTTTTTTCAATTATTCCGCAAGTATACACCCTCCTTATGAAGTCACATCCCAAATAATTACCCTCGATTCTGCTGTATATTCCGGAGGGATAAGAGAATTTGAGTATCTTGTCTCTAATCCGTCAACAATATATAACGTCTATCGCATTACTGCCTGGGATGACAACGGTTGGATTAGCATGGACTATTTTGATGTCCCGGTTCTTGCCGGGGAGGATTCCTTAGTTACTATTCCTGTGACGCCTCCTGATGGTGTTCCCTTTGGCAATATATCAACGCTTTCATTTCGAGCTACTTCCAGGTTAGATACAACCGTATTTGATATCCAAAATACTGCAGCTAAAACCGTTTTACAAAGGGGGGATGCAGATTTTGATGGTGATGTTTTAGTCTCAGACCTTGTTTATATGGTTAATTATATCTTTAAGGGGGGGCCGATTCCCTTACCGATCGAAGACTCAGGAGACTTTTCCTGTGAGGGGGGAATAAATGTTGCTGATCTTACTAAGATGGTTAATTACCTTTTTAAAGGTGGCAGCCCTTCTCCATGTAATCCTTATTAAATAAATATATTTTTGTTTTTTATTTGACATTAGTCTGTATCCCCCGTATCAATATGGAGTCTTAAAACCAAACTTTTGTTTTAAATACCAAGGAAGGTATTTGATGCAAGAGAGAGGGGGAAATAATGGACAACGGTTTTGAACCGAGGATTTTGATATGCTGTGAATGTCATCAGGAATTTGTTTTCACGGCAGCGGCCCAGCAGTATTTTGTTGAACATGGATATGCTGAAGATCCTAAAAGATGTAAGACATGCCATACTCAGCATAAAAAAGTTCAACGGAATAAAAATTCTGTTGAAGGCGAGTTTCCCGGGGTACATTACCCGGAATTGTAATAAAAACCCCGGCTAAACCGGGGTTTTTTTAATGAACGATCAGGGAGGATGTCGTCCATTTAGGAGTTGGGGAAGTTGTTATCTTATTAGAATCATCTTTTTGCTATCTGTAACATATCCACTTATTATTCGATATAGATAAATTCCCGAGGAGACATCCATTCCCGAGTTGTTTTTTCCGTCCCATTCGACTTCATAGGTACCAGCCTCTTTTAGTTCATCTACCAATATTCTGATTCTTTGTCCCTCGATGTTATAAATTTCAAGTTTAACGAGACTGTTTGATGAAACGGAGTAACTAATAGAAGTAGTGGGATTAAAAGGATTAGGATAATTTTGCATTAGTTTTAGTGTCGCGGGAAGTTGAGGTGGATCTTCCGGGTCGGGGATGGTACTGGAGAAGCCTACTGTAAAATCAGCCTGCATTATGCTGTCCGAATAGGAAATATCAGTAACCATGACATAGGAAACCCCATTGGTATATGAATTAGAACTGGGTGTGGAAACTGCATTAAAATCGAATTTATATCTTTCCCCCGGGAAAGGATCGCCCTTGTCACCATAATTATATTTGATTTCGAGATCAAAGTGCCCATCAGCTTGTTCAAGAGCAACCTGATAATGAAAAGTGCTGTCTTTACCAGGCCACCATTCATAAGTATTTGCATCCATATTTTCATCAATATGCCATATCATAAGTCCAGATCCGGGTAGATAACTGTCAAAACCGACCTGTTGTCTGTTTTCAACGAGAAAGTATTCATTTGAAATATTTCCACCCGTCCATAATCGATAGATATTTCCCCCTGTTTCAACCTGTTCAATTTGCTGGTCACGGCTGTCGGTTGCGACAATAACAGGTACGGCAAACCCCATTTTAATTCGATTGAATGCACAAGGATGAGCTGGAGAACCTCCCAGATTATTTGGACCGAGCCAGCTGCCATAAGACATGATACCCCAGGTTCCGATACCACGTGAGGAGCCATCTAAATCATATAGATCATCAAGACCAAATCCATGTCCAAGTTCATGAGCATAAACCCCAATTGTCATATCGTTAGGATTCCTCCAGTATTCGGGTTGGATAGTATAGCTTGATATACTAACACCGTCCCTGACTCGGGGTGCTATACTCCATTTATGCGACCAAATATCATTATTACTGCCGGTATATTCTGCCCCCTGACCAGAGTGGGCGATAATAAGACAATCCATTTCACCGTCACCGTCATTATCGTAGTTTGAAAAGTTAATAACGCCATTTATGGCATCTATCACATCTTCACAGAGTTTTTGCGTATTATTTGGATAATTTCCGGTTCCGTTCTGGCCGTTAACATAATATGCATAAGTTTGAGGGGCTTCAATCCAGCCAATTGATGATGGAAGATTTACAGTAACTAAATCAAGCTGGCCATAGGAAATTTCATTATAGTAAGCTTTCACTGTGCTTCCGCTTGTACTAAAAAGAAGAGAATCAAAATATACAGGGTTTACCTGCGATGCCTTATCACTAAAATCAACCAAAATACAGAGAGCTTTAAATTGTCCGCTTAGTTTCGGAGCATCTGATGCAGCATTGCCCTTTATCGATTCATTTTTAAAAAATGATTTGTCTCCGGTACAAATTCCCTTTTGATGCATTTCAGCAATATGTTCCATAAAGTATGGGGCTGCGATCTTACCGGCGATGACACCATCTCTGATATCAGGATGAGGGGGACTGGCAAAAGATGTAGTTGCTATAAAAAGGAATAACCAGCAGACTACAACTGCGAAGTATGATAATTTTTGTATAAACCTGAACATCTATCCTCCTGTGTTTTTCCCCAAATTCCCCGGAATCAAGGTTTCAATCTGTTACTGAGATGGTTAATGCATGATCCGTGCCAGCAGCCGGTTGTTGTTTTAAGCCGATGAGATATTGAGAGTTACATGGCAGTGAAATGATTGATGTAATTGTTTTTAATTGAAGAATTTTAGTTTGTATGGGGATTTCACCATAGAATATGTTAGGCATCAAACAATAAAAAAGGCACTCCCTAAAGATTTGGAGTGCCTTTCCATTGCAGTCCTTTGCTTAATTATTTTAAAATAGTATTCCTGCCGTCATGGCAAGATTAAGCCCTTTTGATGAATAAGGGGAGATAGATGATCCTGAAACTGCTGCTACATCAAGGTAAATCGGGTTAATGTGTATTCCTGTCCCAAATGAGAATGAGGTAGTTTTATTGCCACCGGAAGCAAATCCTGTCCGAAGAGGAAAGACTTTTAACAAACCCGTCCACTCCAATCCCATTGATATCCGCGGTTTTTTGGATGAACCGGCTGCTCTGCGGAACCCCTGTTCCCAATCCACAGCCCATAGGAGTGAGCCGGATGTATTGGCAACACCGACATTCAAAACCGCCGGCAGGCTTGTTTTAAATGAAGGGATATCGATACTGTAATCTTCAGATGTTATATAATCATCAGTCATATTTTCAGCCGTCATTGTGTCAAAACTAAAAACGTATCCGTGTTCTTCTGTATTTTTAGACCATGTAATCGAACTCATAAAATTCGAAATGCGTGCCCCGACTGTATAGCTGTTATTTATTTGCAATGCTGCTCCGAAATCAACACTATATCCGGTACCGTCGGTTGCTGTCCTGGCGGTCATGTGTCCTTCACCGGCAAAACCTGTTTCATAGGTTGCTGTCAGACCTTCTAGTTCAGTCACTTGTTCGATTCCCATCCCTCTTATATACTTTGCCGTTATTCCAACTGCTAATTGTTTGGAACCAAAGGTGTAAAGAGGAAGACCATAGCTGATACCACCAGCGACATACCCAATTGCATCCGAATATGACCCGGCTACTTCAATAGTATCGCCGTATGTATTTCCGTTCATAACAAGGTTGATCAGATCTTTATTCAGGTTAATTACCGCTTGCCCGACTCCGGTTGTAAAAAAGGCAAAAGGTCCTGTTGAAAAAGCTATGGCTGAAGCTTCGATATCTGCTGATACCGATAAGCCTTCATCAGGGACTCTTCCCAGAATATATTCTTTGTCATCAGAAGTAATAAAAGCGCCTGAATATTTATTGTAGTCATCCAGACTGAAGGAATTGTTACTGATATTGGCCCCCATGCCTAAAATTTCCATCCCCGATTTTTGATACTCCTGCAATCCCAGGTTAGCCGGGTTATAACGGAAAGCTTCAACTCCGGTAGCCAGCGAGGTGAAAGCTCCACCCATAGCGACACTTCGTGCTGAGGATTGGCCATTGGCCAAAGCTAAACTGCTGACTAAGCATATAACGCAGGTTATTATTATTATGGTTTTCATTCTATGTGTCATGACCGCCTCCTTTAAAATTCACCGTCGAAGAGATATTCTACTTCGATGCGGCCAATAATTTTAATAAAATCATCACCAGCTACGGTAACCGGCAGACCATCGGAACCATGCAATACAACTTCGGTACCGATATAAACCGTTTCATTTTCGAGAACCTTAATATCAAGACTATCGAGCATTACCATTTGATAGTCTGAGGAAGAAGTATCAGTTACTAAGCCGGTAATCGGATCTGTGGGAGCAGCAGAAATATATAGGGAGTCAAGAGTAATCTGAGCATTGGTGGAATTGAGATTCAAAGAATCAGCATCGATAAAGACATTAATATGCGCACCAACCGGAAGGTGGTTCGTGATTCGATAAATAAACCGGCCTTCGATAAAATGATCAGTAATTAATTCAATATCTTTCTGCTCGATAGTTTCACTTTGAATATCAACATCAATTGTCGATTCATTTATGATCACTGAAAGAGGAGCTTCAATTATTACTTTAGCAAAAACAAAATCATTTGCAGTTATTGTCCCTTCATAAACACCATCACCAAAGGTAACCTCACCGGAGGCTTCAATATGGGTTGGAATAGGTGAAAGGAAATTTGATACATTTGTATTCTGTATAACGCTGGTATAGCTGGAGGCTAATCCTCTGGGACTAATATCACCTGCAACTACAAGGTCTTTGCCATTGTTGCCATTCAGCTGAATATCAACCTCACCGGGAAGGTCAATTCCATTTACCACTTCAAGGGTGAGGACAGCATTAACCAGCTCAAAATTTTCAAAACCAGTGGGAAGTTCAACATCCTGTGAGATACCGTCAAATGAGGCAGAAACAGTCTGGAACAGTCCGGTTACATATCCAAATTCAATATTAGACAAATCAGCGGCAACATGAAAATAATCAGTAGAAGTAATTACTTTTTGTTCTGTCCCTGAACTTACCACTTCCGCTAAAACTTCAATGCTTATTTCCTGAGGCGCTACAGAAGTCTGCGGAACCAGTCTGTACCCGGCTAAATCGGTATTAATTATCACCGTGTTATTGGCATCAATTGCTGTTTCAAGAGTTAATTCATATCCCTGGGCTGTTAATATATCCGGAATAGTTATTGTAAGATCAGCATCAATAGCAGTAGCATTGGTTATAGTAAGGCTTAATAATCCTGAAGATATACTGGCACTGTCTATACGATCATCTTCAGCAAGCTCAACCGTTGCTGTCTCTGTTCTGTTAAAGGCCGGGATGCGGGTAGTGGCAGATGTTACCTGGAGTGTTTCGCTGAAATCAATTTTTGTATTGATATAACGAGAGGAATAATTTCCAACAATACCACCGGTCGTATGGTAAGTTGCAACAACATCTATATCATCGGGAACTGTTATTCCCACTAAATCAACTGGTATCGAGGTCGATGTGGCTGTGGGCAGAGGAGAAGAATGTGTCCCGCTTGAGATCACTTCCAATGTAGCGGAATTTACAAGATCAATAGTAATATTATCGAGAGTAATTCCCAGAGCATTGGCTATAATCACATTTACATATCCCTGTGAAAAAGTAGCCGTTGAAAATGTTGTGATTGTCGGCATATTGCTCAAAACTTCAAAAGTTGTATCCGGGATAACTGCCGAGTCACCGGGTAAAGGTATAGATAAACCTGATAAACTAACCAGACTTAATGATACCGGAGCAACCGTGGGTGGATCAATATCAACCGGTCCAAGTTCTTTGTTAACCGAATAAGAAATATCATCGGTAGCAAGATTATCCGGATCAATATTTACCGTGTCAAGATCTTCGGTAATACTAAAAACCACATTACCGGATTCATCGATTTGTAAATTATCCTCGCCAATCTTATCGATAATCTCTTCCATGTAATAAGTGCGATTAATTACCGGCACAACAAACTGAGTTTCCCAAGTGGGAGATTCCGGCTTTTTGATAGTACATTGAGCTAAAGTCAGGAATGTTACTATAATGACGATTCCAAACATTAATTTAGTGGAAAATTTAAACAGAAATGAATCAAGAAATGAATCCGAATTATTCTGTAATTTTTTCCTGTTTCTTTGAGACATATTGTCCCCCAAAGTTTCAGAGTTGTTTCATCTTCACAACTGAAGTCATTGCAAAGGGGATGCCATCTTAGTCTGTTAGTATAACATGAAGATATGTATGGAGATAGCCTGTCGATCAGAGGGTATTGTTTGTTTAGATTATTTAGAAAATAGGAGCGTCCCTATATTGTATTGTATCGTATTATTGATTATATTAAATAACTCTGAGGTATATGAATTATGGGAATGGCAAAATATGATCGGCTTCTACATATTCTGAATCTTCTTCGCGCCCGCAAGAATTTAAATGCTGCGAAATTGGCTGAAGAGTGCGGGGTGACCGAAAGATCCATTTATCGCGACATGATTGCTTTATCCGAAGCGAATGTCCCGATCTACTATGACAATGGCTATAAGCTGGCTTCTGATAATTTTCTTCCGCCTTTTAATTTTGATTTTGATGAATATTGCTGCCTGCGCCTGGCGCTGGAATCGACTCCTCTTAAAGCTACAGATAAGTATTCAAAATTAATCAATCAGATTCAGGCTAAAATCGAGGCCGGTTTATCTGAAAAAGTTAAAAATGAAAAAAAGATATCTACCGCAGCTACCCATATTGATATTCCGACAGCAGTAGACCGGATCAATGACGAAGATTATTATGCTATAATTGAGGATGGAGTCAGCAATTGGCAGTGTCTGGAGATAGAATACGAATCAATCAATTCCGGTCGGTCGGTTAGAATTGTCGAACCTTATTTTATAATTTTTAAAGGGAAAGCTTTTTATTTTGTCGCCTGGTGCCGGAAAAGGGATGAATTCAGGACCTTTAGGGTCGATCGGGTAAAAAATATAAAGCTGCTTGATGAGAAATTTATTAGGAAGAGTGGTATAAATCCGGAGACGTATTTTGAGGATAGTTGGCAGGTTTACAGTGGTAGGCCGGTTGAGATCGTAATTGAATTCAATGGCAAAGCGGCTAATATTATTCTCTCCAGCACCCATCATTCCAATGAACTGGTTGAAAAGACCGATGAAGGAAAAGTAATTTATAGGATTACTACACTCGGTTTTGAGGAAATTCAACGATGGATTCTTGGCTTTGGGGATGAGGCTGAAGTAATTGAACCGATTGAACTGCGGGAAGCTTTGGCTGAAATCGGGGGAGACTTCGTAAAAAAATATGTCCCTTGATTTTTATTGCTAAAAGGATCGTAGATTGCTTCATTATGATGTGCGGAAATTTACAATTAAAGATTTATCTATAGCTGGATTGATTGCGGCCGTTTATGCGGTACTTAGCCTTGTTTTTCAACCGATTTCCTATGGAGTATACCAGGTCAGAATAGCTGAAGCTCTGACTCTTATTCCCTTTTTAACTCCGGCAGCAATTCCCGGCTTGTATATCGGCTGTCTGCTGGCCAATATATTAGGAGGTATGGGCTGGATGGATATTCTGATAGGCCCATTGATTACCCTTATTGCCGCATTCATAACCTATTGGATCAGCACTTTAAAAAATTTGAATACAGCAATGCTGTTGATACTGGCTCCTTTACCCCCGGTTATTCTTAATGCTATCGGTGTTTCAGCCTATCTTGCTCCGATAATAGGGGTTGGATTCTGGTTTTGCGTGCAAATGATCGGAATAGGACAAATAGTCTCCTGCTATGTTATTGGAATACCGTTACTTTTGATATTAAGAAGAAGAAAGATTTTTGGTTGACTTTATTCAAATTCACTGATAAAATATACAAAAATTGTAATTTATAATGGCAAACAGCCGGGGAGCATTTATGGAAGCTCTTGGATTGATAGAGACCAAAGGATTAGTAGCTTTAATTGAAGCGTCGGATGCAATGGTTAAAGCAGCCAAAGTTACTTTGGTTGCATATGAAAAAATTGGTGGTGGACTTGTTACTGCCCTGGTTCGTGGTGATGTTGCAGCTTGTAAAGCGGCAACAGAAGCCGGTGCGGCTGCAGCACAAAAAATCGGTGAACTTGTTTCGGTTCATGTTATTCCGAGACCGCATGCTAACGTTCACGATATATTTCCAACTGGTCTGCCCGAAGAGAAGTAATTAAAATGACGGGACGTAAAACTCCCGTCTTTTTTTATCATGTCAGAATTCAATCAAAATCCCTCAGTGGAGGAGATCGCTCAGCTTGTTTTAAACGAGTTGAATAATAAATCTGTTAATACAGGTAATGGTAAGCCATCTGTTGCTAAAATCTCTGATAATATTTCAGATCAGTTTAAATCTGTAAATAATGGAGGTAGTATCAGTAGAACTGGCTTGGCCAGCGGCTTATTTACAAATCTTGATGAAGCGGTTGAAGCGGCCCGTCTTGCTCATCGACGATTTTTAGATATTTCAATGGAAAAAAGGCATCGGATAGTTGAAAATATCCGCAAGCATGCCATCGCCAATGCCGAAAGATTAGGCCGGATGGCGGTAACTGAAACCGGAATGGGGAAAATGCCGGACAAGATGAATAAGATTCTTCTTTGTGCCCGTAAAACTCCCGGACCGGAGGATCTCAGGCCGGAAGCATTTTCCGGTGATAATGGTTTGACTCTTGTTGAACCGGCTCCCTGGGGAGTAGTGGGGAGTGTGACGCCGTCAACCAATCCTCCATCAACAGTATTGAACAATGCGATCTCAATAATTTCAGCCGGTAACAGTGTAGTCTTTAATCCGCATCCGTCTGCAAAAAATGTTTCCTCGGAAATGGCAAAGCTTGTGCATGATGCCATTGTTGAAGCTGGCGGTCCACCTAATTTGGTCACATGTATAACAACGCCAACTATTGAATCGGCTAAGGCGTTAATGAGACATAAGAATATTGATCTTATTATTGTCACTGGCGGTGGAGCAGTGGTTAAAGAGGCGATGAGTAGCGGCAAGCGGGCCATTTGTGCCGGACCGGGGAATCCTCCTGTTGTAGTCGATGAAACAGCTATTCTTCCACAGGCGGGTAAATACATTGTTGAAGGGGCTTCGTTTGATAACAATATTCTCTGCAGTGATGAAAAAGAGATTTTCGTTGTCGACAAAGTGGCCCATCGCTTGAAAAGAGAGATGATTGCCAACGGCGCTTATGAGCTCGAAGGTATCGCCATTGATAAATTGACAAAAATTCTGGTCGCATCCGATCCCGATGGCCAGGGATACCGCCATGTAGCTATCAATCGAAACTTAGTCGGTAAGTCCCCGGAAGAGATTTTAAAGCAGGTAGATATCAAACCCCCTCCCGGAACGAAAATTGTTTTTTTTGAGGCTCCCTGGGATCATCCGCTGGTATTGGCTGAACAGCTTATGCCGGTCATTCCTTTTGTGCGTTGTAAGACGGTCGAGGAGGCGATGGAGAAAGCGGTCATAGTCGAACATCAGTTCAAACATACTTTTATAATGCACTCGACATCAATTGTAAATCTATCTAATATGGCACAACTCTGCCGAGCTAACATCTTTGTTAAAAATGGTCCCAACATGGCCGGTCTGGGTATGAACGGCGAGGGATTCTGTACAGTTTCTATAGCCGGTACAACCGGTGAAGGTCTGACAAAGGCCTCCACATTCACCCGCCCGCGCCGATGCACCCTGGTGGATTATTTCAGAATAATTTAGTGGCATAGCCACTTTTATAATAAGAATAGTTGCGATTATATTGTAGGGGCGATGCATTCCAATGAGATATCTCATCAAATTGACATTTAATAACAGAAGAATACATCACCCCTACAAAACTACAAAATATTATGAGGTGAATCATGAAATTAAATGTAAATGCTATGGGAATAACATGGGGATTGTTCATCGGTATCGGTTTGTTTTGCATAACATGGTGGGTAATATTTTTTGATGGCGCCGGGAATGTAAATTTACCGATAATGTATCTCTATCGTGGGTATAGCGTCACTCCTACAGGAAGTTTTATTGGCTTGATCTGGGGTTTGATCGACGGCTATATTGGCGGAGTCATTTTCGCCTGGGTATACAATCAAATGGTGAAACGGTGCACTAAAGAAAAATAATATTTTGTAGTGACAGATCGCGATCTGTCACTACATACTCAAAACAATGGCTTTGTCATACCCGCGAAGGCGGGTATCCAGAGCTAAAATTAGACAGCTTGCTGTGGGTTTCATGATAATATACATTTATGTTGGATCTCATAGCAAGGAGGCTGTCCCAAAAGTAAATAATTTGGTTATATCGCGAAAATTTGTTTGGATATGTATAACCCAAATTGCTCTTTGGCAATACCTTAGAAATTCCCACCGCAAGCGGATGAGGTACCACAAACAAAAATGCATAGTTTTGGGACAACCTCCAAGCTATGGGGTACACAGCCTTATCGATAGAAATTAATCATCGGAATCAAGA
>CAYPUP010000002.1:0-19035 GCA_964413795.1 uncultured Ignavibacteriales bacterium | reverse complement strand
ATCATGGCAATTCCAATTCTGTCTTTAACAGAACCGCCCGGATTGAAACTTTCCATCTTGGCGTAAACTGTTGCGTCTGAACCTGATGTAAGTCTGTTAAGGCGAATTAATGGCGTCCCGCCAATTGCTTCGGCAATGTTATTATATCTCATGCTGTTCTCCTGTCTCTTTATTATCGATCAATAGTCATATTTGCATTAGTTTTCTATAATATACTTTACGGATCTAATTTATAAACAAGATAAGATTGATGTAGTTTCAAATATTTATCTATCGGAACCAAACGGGCAAAACTTAATTAGAAAACAGTTGGGGCAATCCGGTTTGCGCGCTTTACAGAGATTGCGCCCATGATATATCAAAAGATGGGAATAAATTATCCAGTCCTTTTTTGGGATTAATGCCATTAGATCTTTTTCAATTTTGATTGGTTCTTTTTCCTGAGTAAAACCTAATAAACGGCTGATTCTACCGACATGCGTATCAACTACAATCCCTTCAGCCAGACCAAATCCTTCCCCCAAAACTACCGATCCTGATTTACGTCCCAAGCCGGTTAATGATGTCAATTCATTTAATGTTTTTGGGATTTTCCCATTGAATTTTTCAATAATCTGTTTAGCTGAGGCGATAATAGATTTGGTTTTGTTGTTATGAAACCCGGTTGAAAAAATATCGATTTTTAATTCTTCAGGATTGGCGTTGGCAAAAGCCTTAATAGATCGGTATTTTTTAAACAAGCCAGGTGTGACGGCATTAACCCTTTCATCGGTGCACTGGGCCGATAAAATTGTCGCTACCATTAATTGATGAACTGTTTTATATTGCAGTGAACAGCAGGCATCGGGGTAGAATTTTTTAAGCAAACGAATACATTTTTTTGCTCTGATTTTTTTAGCTGTTAAATTTTCCTGAGGCATAATCAGTCACATGTCAAAATTACCACCCGGTCGATATCATTAAGGTCTCTTAGCTGTACGATCGATTTGTACCGAGGGTCTGTTTCGGTTAGCTTGCTTACTCTGTCCGCCTGGTTATAGCCGATTTCAAACATCAATTTTCCCCCTTTATGAAGATAATCCGGAGCATATTTAACAAGCATTTCAATTGCACCGAGGCCGTCATTGTCGGCTACCAGGGAAACTTTCGGGTCAGCGAGAACTTCCGGGGGGAGGTCTTTATATTCTTCATGAGATATATAGGGAGGATTGGAAAGGATAAGATCAAATTTTTCATCGGGTTCTAACGCCGAGAAAAAATCAGATTTGCGAAATTCTATCTTATCACGATTACCATGTTTCGCGGCATTTATTTTGGCTACTTTGATTGCTTCCTCTGAAATATCAAGAGCCACAATAGAACAATCAGATAATTCATTGGCCAGAGTAACCGAGATTACCCCTGAGCCAACGCCGACATCCAATATTTTTGGTTTTAATAATTTTCTGCAGCGAATAAATCCCTTTGCCGATTCGCATAAAATCTCCGTCTCCGGCGTGGGTACCATAACGGCTGGCGAGACAAAAAAGGAACGGCCGTAAAACCAGGCTTCTTCAAGAATATATTGCAGGGGGTAACGGGTGGTGCGTCGTTCAACGATCTCATCAAGTTTTTTTAAAAGAGCCTCATTGAGCATTTTGTCGCCTTCGAGATACAACTGCAGCCTTTCTACATTCAAAATATTACAAAGGATTATTTCAACTTCAGCCAGACCCTGATCGATTCCGGCATCTTCCAGTTTCTGGCTTTGTTGGGCAATTAATAGAGGGAGTTTGATGGAAAGTTGATTCATGACTCTAAAAATTTTCTATAATTCGCATAGAGGGCGGCCTTGTGTCGCCCTAAAAGTAGTGTTAATTCGATGACGGAGACAAGCTCCGCCGCTATGCGTGTCGAATTGAAGATAGTAAAAATATGTATTTTATGTAAACTTGAGGCTGTGGTCATTTATTTCTTTTTCTTTCTAATTGAAGTGAATAAACCGACCAGATAAATAATGGCAATCAAGGCAATCCATCCCCAACAAACTACCTTTGTCAAATTAGGTTCAAATTGAATTGAATGGGGGATTAAATTGATAGCTATCATCAGGAAAAACCCAAATATCCCCAGACCACCCAATGTTTTGGCCGAGAAAATATCTTTTCCAAATTTTCCTCTCGTTAATGTACCGAGACCTGCAAAAACAATAAATAACAAATAGACAAACAAAGTTTGCGTTTTGTTATCGGTGGCGTCGGTTCCGAACGGGACTCCTTCCCAGATAGTACCAAAAGCATAGTGGTTCATCATAAATCCAAAGGGATAGCCGCCCAGGAAGGCAAACAAGGCGGCAAGAGCAAAGGTAATAACCAGTGGTTTTTTTTTATTTTTATCCTGTAAAAGCTCTATCCCTTTGATAGCTCCCAGGGTTATAAAAAAAACAGAGGCAAACATACAGAAGATATGCAAAAATAAAACTAAACCCGGAACATGTCCTATAGATTTTAAGACGAAGGGATTGCCTGATGGATTATAAAATACAGCAGGCCGTCCCCCGACATAATCGCGAATTTCAAAATAATATAATTGTCTGCTCCCTTTTTCACCTGCCGTCAATTGGGCGTAATATATATTTTCAGCAGAGTCATTCGGATTCATGGGAATGGCGGCGTATTTTTTGGGATCGGTATTAATATCTTGTGATTGTTTCAGTGATCTCAAAACAGGTCTCAAATTTTCATTAATCGAACCGGTAATTTTAAGCGATAGTTTTATAGCCTTTTTTTCAAATGCTTTTGTAATATCTGTATATTCAAAGGTATATCCGTTTTCAGTATGAGTGACAAATTCCGGATTACCGCGCGAATTGGTCCGGGCCAGATATAACAATCCAATTGTAATTACTATAGATAGAATATACCTGATGATTTTCATTTGATGACCCCTTCCTTTTCATGCAGTTTAAGAAGGCGAGCCTGTTCATATTGGCGAAGAGCATCAATCAGCTCGGTCAAATCCCCCTGCAAAATTGCATCAAGCTTGTACAACGTCAATCCTATCCGATGGTCTGTTACTCTTGACTGCGGGAAATTATATGTCCTGATTTTGGCTGATCGATCCCCGGTCGAGATCATAGATCTGCGGTCAGCATCGATTTTTGCCAGATGCTCGCTCATCTTCATATCATAGAGTCGAGCTCTGAGAACTTTCATCGCTTTATTTTTATTCTTCAACTGTGACTTTTCATCCTGGCAGGTTACTACCAGTCCAGTCGGAAAGTGGGTGATGCGGACAGCTGAATCAGTAGTATTAACCGATTGTCCGCCCGGACCAGATGAACGGTAGACGTCGACTTTGATTTCATTTTCCTTGATCTCAATATCAACTTCTTCAGCTTCAGGCAGCACTGCTACGGAAATAGCCGAAGTATGAATCCTTCCCTGGGTTTCAGTGAGGGGAACCCGCTGCACCCGATGTACTCCTGATTCATATTTCATCAGCCCATATACTTTTTCTCCGGAAAGAGAAAAAATTATCTCCTTAAATCCGCCCGATATCGAGGCATGGCCGCTCAAAACTTCCATCTTCCAGTTTCTGCTGTCAGCATAGCGCTGATACATTTTATAAATATCCCCGACAAAAATACCTGCCTCATCGCCGCCGGTGCCGGCCCTGATTTCAACGATAGCCGATTTGTCATCATTGGGATCGCGGGGTAGAAGAAGCAATTTGAATTCCTGCTCGGCATCTTCAAGCTGGGCCAGGTATATTTCAAGATCTTCCTGTGCCATAGCTGTAAGCTCTTCATCTTCATTGGCGGCAATTATTTCGCGGGCTTCTTCGATACCGTTTTTTACCTGGCGATATATGCGCCCTTTTTCCAAGATTGATACCACATGTTGGCGTTCCCGGTTCAGTTCGATCATCAAACTTCGATTAGACACCAATTCCGGATCCGACATCTTTTTATCTATCTCTTTTAATCTTTTCTCAAATTTTTCAACCAGTTCGAGCATTATTTTATCCTGTAATAATTTTAACTTTTAATAGATTATAAAAATCCAAACGGATCAGCAAGATTTTTGATTTTAATTAAGAGTAGCTAAGACGAAACAGAGCTTTTATCAGTGGGGATCTCTTTTTGATCAATACCGAGGGCCGCTTTAAGAGCCGCCATTCCTACTTCGAGCTGCGCTAACGAAGGTTCTTTGGTAGTTATTTTCTGAAGCCACAAACCGGGTTTAATCAGAATTTTGGTAATCTTATTTTCTCTGGTTTTACCGGAGAGTTTAAGGATTTCATAGGATCCGCCGGCAACAATTGGAAGCAGGGAGAAATGAATCCCGAATCTTGTCAGCAATGCCGGTGCAGCGCCGGTCCAGAGGGCATAAATTGTATCTGACACGGCATACATGGCAATGGCAAACAGAGCAACTATTAATATAAATGATGTTCCGCATCGGGGATGGAAGCGGGTATGTCTGGCGGCTCTTTCCGGAAGGAGCTCGTCGTTCATTTCATAGCAGTAAATCGATTTATGCTCGGCTCCGTGATATTGGAATATCCGTTTGAAATCACCAAAAAAAGATAAAACCCAAACATAGACCAGGAACATAGCCAACCTGATGGCCCCGGCGACAAGATTAAAGCCTAGAGCCTCTTTGTTGACGCCCAAATACTGGGAAATTGCCAAAGGAATAAAAAAGAAAATACCAATTCCAACTGCCAATGCAAATATGGCGCTTAACCCAAGCATCAGATTGTTGGATTTTTTTGGTTTGTCTTTTATCTTCTCGTTATCTTTGGCCGCTTCTTCTTTGTCCAGTTCCTTCATGGCAATATCAGCCGAATAATTGAGGGTCTTGATTCCAATCAGCATCATTTCCACAAACGAGACCGCACCGCGTATAATTGGCCAGCCCAAAATTTTATTACGTTTTGTCCAGGAGATAAAAGGATCTATTTTAACCAGAATCTGTCCATCAGCTTTGCGAACAGCGGTAGCTATTTTATCTTTGGAGCGCATCATGACTCCTTCAATGACAGCCTGTCCGCCTACATCCAGATTCGGCATTTAAACTTTTCCTTCAATTATTGCCCGGGAGTTATCCGGGATGATTAAACATTAAAAAGCGGCGCATATACAAAACATTATACGCACCGCAAATAAATATGGTAACAAAAAGTTACTATTTTTTCTTTTCGAAATTTTTGTATTTCTGCCTGAACCGCTCAACACGGCCGGCAGTATCGACCAGTTTCTGTTTTCCGGTAAAGAACGGATGACAGTTGGCGCATATTTCGACACTGATGCTCTTCTTGGTCGAATGGGTCGGATATTTTGCACCGCAGGCACAGGTGATTTCGATTTCGTAAACTTTGGGGTGAATATCAGCTTTCACAACAAAACCTCATATTTATAAATTAACAAAACCGGTTCCATTACTATTGGAACCAGAATTCATAAATATACAAATAATCTAAATAAACGCAAGACATATATTGAAAAATGCTTCTATAATAGATAAAGGCTAATACATTGATATATCGATGTTTACAAGTGAAACAAAAAGAAACACCCTCGGTAAGGAGTGTGTCGGCTCGCTGATACTATCAGCGAGGGGGCTATTTTTATCTATCGGTAATATAATAATAAAACTTTTGTTGTCAATATATAATGTAGTCAATAATTTATACATATTTGGGAGAATTAATGACAATAAATAATGAGAGAGTGGCTGTATATGTTGATGGATTCAATCTTTATTTTGGGATGAAGGAAAGTGGTTGGAGAAGATATTATTGGCTAAATGTTGAATCCTTAGCAACGAATCTGTTAAGACCAAATCAAAATCTTGTAAAAGTAAAATATTTTACAAGCAGGGTATTTAGTAAAAATAAAGATCAGTCAAAACAAAAGCGGCAGAATAAATATCTTGAAGCTTTAGAAACTCTCCCGAATACTGAATTATACTTTGGCCATTATTTAATAAAAGATGTAAAATGTCCTTCCTGTTCGTTTATTTTTCAGAAACCTGAAGAAAAAATGACCGATGTTAATATAGCATCAGAAATGATAATAGATTCATACCTAAATAAATTTGATACCGCAATGCTAATTTCAGGTGATAGTGATTTAGTCAGGCCAATCCAGATAATTAAATCATTGTCTGATACGAACAGGATTGTTGTTGCCTTTCCACCCCGTCGATTTTCATCAGATTTAAAAAATAATGCTACTGCATACTTTGTAATTGGCAGGGCAAATTTATCTCGAAGTCAATTTCCTGAAAATATTGTAGATAAAAAAGGATATACGATTTCACGTCCAAGTGAGTGGATCTAGATTGGATACAATACAACCGACCAGTAATAGGTACCGTAAATTAGTTTTTCGATTCTGAAATAGGGTGTGAATATTTTAATTAATTCATCTTTTTCAAAGTAATTTTTCAGAATTACAAACTCTTCCTGATTGTCAAGATAGCGAGATTTGAAATTGTTGCCAAATTCGTCAAGATGATGGGAGTGCATGGTTGGTCCCTCAGCCGGGGGATTATTGTCGATTATCCAGATCGGGCATTTCGGTTTTAATGGGAAAGATATGCTTTTAAAAAGGTTCTGGTAATCCTGTCTGGGATGATGTGAGAACCAGAATCCTAAAATAATGATATCAAATGAATCTGGAGCAAAGGGGAGTTGGTTAAGATTGGATCTGACAAATTGCACCGGACAGTGATATTGTTTTTTCTTTGCAACATCCAGCATTTCCTTTGAGATATCACAGACCGTAATAGAATTAGCCGTTTCAGAAATCCGCTCAGTCCAGTAGCCGGTCCCGCAGGCGATGTCCAGAACATCTTTGCCGGAGCAGATTTTTTTTACGAATGAGACTTCGTCTTCAATCTCTTTTCTTCTATCCGGCATCTCTCTAAAATAGATCTGTTCATATTCCGGCGCTCGACGATTGTAATATTTTTCGATATTTTTATCACGCATTTTTATCTATAATTATTCCGGCCAGTTTACGACCAAGTTGTGAAGCGTCATCAATTATTTTTTCATCATCTGCGGCGGTACCTGATTTATTAAAATCATCAGAGCAATATTGAATCATTCCCTCGTTGGTGACATCAATCCATTTGAAATATCCGGCCACTACTCTCCTTGCCCCTTCAAACCAGCCCCATTCTCCTCCCACCAGCACCATTGCTCCGGGGCGTAATTTTTTCATCAGGTTAATAAAATGATGATCCGGGTCAATGTTTTTGTAATCAGGGGGACGGAAGCAGTTGCAGCGATCGATCAAGGTCTTCAATTGAGCCGTGACCGAATCAAAATAAATAGGTGAGCCTACTAAAAGACAATCGCATTTAGCAATGCTATTATATAATTTGTAAATATCATCTTTATAAAAACAAAACTCAGGAGAAGGCGCCTCACCGCAGGCAAAACATGGTTTCAGATCAAGATCGTTTAACTTCACAAAACTGACATTGACATCAAAAGTATTATCTAACTCGATAATGATGCTATCGGTGATTTTTTTCAGGATAAAATCAGTTGAAGAGCCTGCCACCGGTGAACCGGATATGGAGAGGATATTAATCAAGGTCGAACCCTTCCAGTTTTTCCAGTTCGGCATATAAGTGCAGCAATTCATTTTCTATTTTTGATTTTTTTTCAGAGGCGGCGTTTAATGCCTCCCAGTCGGAGCGGGGAATATTATGATGAATGTCTTCTTCCAAGCCAGCCAGTTCCTTCTCCATATCTGCGATTTTTGATTTGGCTGATTGAATCATCTTTTTATGCTTTGAGATGCGTTTTGATTTTTCCCTGAAAGTGAAATATGCCTCTTTTGATTTTACCGGTTTGGAGGGATTCCTATCTTCTCTTTCATCCAGCTTCTCTTTAAAGAAAGCATAATTACCATTATAGATATCAAGATGCCCATCGGTGACATGAAAAATTTTGTCGGTAACGCATTCGAGAAAATGACGGTCGTGGCTGACAATCAAACAGGTACCCTCGTATTCTTTAAGAGCTTGTTCAAGGACTTCACGGGCATCGATATCGAGATGATTGGTCGGCTCATCAAAGATTAAAAAATTAGCCGGATAGTACAAAAGTTTGGCCATCGCCAATTTGGTCTTTTCACCACCGGATAATGTCTTTACCAGTTTGTATGCGTCTTCGCCGGTAAATCCAAACCGGGCCAAAAATGATCTTATCTTACCCATCTCAGCAATCGGGTCGATATCCCAGAGAGTATCCATAGCACTAAGATTTGGATCGAGTTCTGTCAGTTCCTGATCAAAATATGCGACATCAACATTACTGCCCAGTTTAATATCCCCGGAAATAGGAGAGAGTTCACCAATTAAAGAAAGAAGAATAGTAGTTTTACCGGAACCGTTGCGTCCGATAAGTCCGACTTTATCTCCCCGATATAAATCGAAACTTATATCACTGACGACAGGTTCGGAGCCATAACCGCTGGTTAAATTTTTTACCTCGAGAACATGGGCGTATGATCTCCCCGAAGACTGAACATTAATATTAGGGGAGGAGCCGTCACTGCGTGGAGGGGGGAGGCGTTTTATCCGACTTAGATATTTAAGTTTTGATTTAGCTTGTTTGGTTTTTTGCCCGGCCATGTTCCGTTGAACAAAATCTTCCAACCTTTTAATCTCTTCCTGCTGATGTTTATAATGATGTTCATGCAGCCGCTTCTGTTCTTTGCGTTCGATTAGATAGTTTTCGAAAGTTCCTTTAAATAAACGCAGCTTGGCGAACTGTATTTCCCATATCTGGTTTACAGTTGCCGAAAGAAAAGCCCGGTCATGCGAGATAATGATATAACTCTTGTCTGTTTC
Organism: uncultured Ignavibacteriales bacterium; assembly: GCA_964413795.1. GTDB lineage: Bacteria > Zixibacteria > MSB-5A5 > GN15 > FEB-12 > DAOWMZ01. The sequence goes on along the minus strand of CAYPUP010000002.1, from coordinate 10,177 downwards.
AGCGAGATAATTTTCCAGCCATAGCGTTGATTCTATATCAAGATGATTGGTCGGTTCATCCAGTAACAATAAATTTCCCCGACCGGCCAAGGCATGCACCAATCCGGCTCTGTTTTTTTCACCGCCGGAGAAATTTGATAATCTCTCATGGTGGCGCTCTTTTTCAAAACCGACTCCGTGAAGTATAGTGGCTACTTCATTTTCAAATGTAAACCCGCCGTCAGTTTCGAATTTATGCTGAAGCTGTCCCAACCTGTCCAGGCTGGCCTTATCGGTCGGTATGTTCATCAGGCGTTCTTCGAGAATAGTAATCTCTTTTCTCATCTGTAGAAGATCGCTTCGGGCCGAAGCCGCATATTCATAAAGAGTCGTATCCCGAAGGCCTGATTTATCCTGAGCGATATAATCAATCAGGCAAGCTCGGGAGCGGGTAATTGTTCCTGTATCGGTTTCAATATTCCCTACCAATATTTCAAACAGAGTTGTTTTGCCGATACCGTTTTTACCCACCATACCAATATGGTCGCCGGTTTTTACCGTAAAGGATATTTGATCGATAATAACCTGATTGGAAAATTTTTTGGAAATATTTTCAGCCGCCAAAAGGGTCATCATGAATCCCCTTTACCAACACCTTTTGATAACAACATCTCCGCAATTATAAACAATACGGCTATCCAAAGGAATATCTGCCACAATTCTTTTCCGAAACGGAATTCAGAAATAATCGAAGCGGCGTTGGTGTTTTGCTGAACAAGTCTATAGTCATCGGCTCCGATTGCATCGGCAAACTGCTCGTCAATAACTCCCGCCAGATTGCATTCATCGGGGTTGACGTTTAAGGCAAAACGATCAATCTCCCGCCCAAGATAACGGACATTATATATACCGGGGAGATTAGTTGGCTGTGGCTTCAAAATCAGATTTCCGTTTTCCTCTTCCGGTGAGAGATAATAGTATTGGCTGTCAGGCGCTATCATTTCCACTGAGGCGCTCATCTGAAGATTTACTGCTATGGTTCGGCTGATATTTTCTTCGGCAAAAAGATGAACATCATAGCTGGAAAGATCAGTGGCAAGATATTCGGATATGCGGGATATAAACGGAACAAAAAAGGCATGCCCGGTCAGATCTGAAAACTGGGGAGCGATCGAGCCAGTAAAGGTTAAAACTCGTCCGGCGCCTGATTTCCTCTCAACCAAAGCGGGCCGCTTGCCGGAAAAACTGGCTAATACTTTTGATTCCTCTTTAGTATGCATTTTGGGGAGCGTGTAAAACTTTAACTCCGGAAATTTTTCGGTTTCAAAGTTGAACACGGAAAAAATAGGATGAGTAATATCTACTTCGTCAATTGTATAGTATCCAGCTTTGGTGAAATCCCTTTTTATCCCTTCATCAAAGACAAGACCGGCTATTTCGGACCAATTAGTGTTAAAATCGTCGATATCAGTTGTTCCGCCGAAAGTCAGAAAAAGTGATTTGCCCTGGGTAACAAAAGATTTTAATCTTCGGACATAACCTTCCTCCAACGGCGGCGTACCTGAAAGAATGACAACATCGTAATCAATAAAATTAATTCCTGCCAACTCATCCAGTTCAACTTCTTTGACAGACCAATACTGGTTTATTGACTGTGATGGAACCATCGCCAATGAAATCAAACCGGCAGCATTGTCTCCCTTAATGATCAGGACATTAAACTGCTGGGGGATTTTGAAACTGAAATAATATTTGTTATCAGCCTGGAATTGATCATCGGAGAGTTCAATATATCCATCATGAAACCCGCCCCGTGATACTGAATGAGTAAAATTTACCGATGTTTCATTACCGGCCGATACTTCCAGATCAACCTGTGATACCCGATGGCCATCGACAAATAAAGAGGCGATAATGTCTGACCGATCACGCTGACTCTGATTTTTTATTGTCGCTGTTGTCGTAAAATCATGACCGGCTAAAATCAGTTGACCGCCGAAATCGATATTGGTAATACCGCAGTTATCGTACTCTTCAATCGGTATCTCTACGAGATAAATTTTGGCATCGCTATCTTTTAATACGGTGCTGTCCGGTAAAGAAACACGCTGTTGATCAGAAATGATATAGAGTTCCTTGTTTAGATTGGAGGCTTCCTTTAAAAGATCATTAGCCTGTTCGAGTCCCTTTTGAAGTTCAGCGATACCACTCCCTCTGGTTATTTTTGACAATTGATCTTTGGCGACTGCTGCCGAAGACAATTTGGGATTGATTCTGTTTTCAGATTGATCCAGGGGAATAATACAGACCTGATCTGCCTCGCCAAAAGTATTAAGAATCTGCAAAGCTCTTTTTTGTGATAGATCGAAAAGGTTGCCATCGCTGACTTCACGATTCATTGAGGCTGAATTATCAAACAGGACAACTGCTGATACCGAAGCATGCGATCCTATTCCGCCGCTTTGTAAGGTGGGACGGGCAAAGGCCAGAACGACGGCCAGCAAAATCAGCATGCGCAATATTAACAGCAGCAATTGCCTGATCTTCAATCTTCGCACCTGGCGTTTTTGCATCGCTTTTAGATGCTTTAACGAAGAAAACTCAACAATCTTAACCCGTCGTTTTGAGAAAAGATGAATAATAAGGGGTATCAAAGCGGCAACGGCAGCGATTAGAATAGTCGGATTAAGAAAATTAAACATATAATATTGTTATTGCTTAAAAGGATTATTTATAAGTTTTTTAGCTTCTTTTTGATGATAGTCAGCTGATGGACCTGCTAACACCAGTCCATAATAATCTTTGGCGGCTTCATGATCTCCCATGATATCACTGGTTTTTCCCATCCAGAGATAAATCATTCCGACATAGAATGGGCGAGTTTCCAAAAATAGGGCGGTTTCGAGAAAACTGAAAGCATTGCCGGTGTCGTCAAGCCCCAAAGAAGAAATCCCCAGCCAGAGAAAGGCATTAGAGGAGCCAGTCTGGTTTTGAATCTGCTGATTGAAAATATTTTGACCTTCATGAAAATAGTTTGCGGCCATTGTTTTGTCAGCCTTAGTACCAGAAACTCGCAAAATAAATCCCAGCATAATTTTGGCTTCAGCTTTGGCGGTCATATCATCTGCTGCAATCATTTCCAAAAGCGTTTTTCGGGCCTGAGTCGTATCACCTGAAAATAAGTAATTCATCCCCAGATTAAACTTCATAAGATTATCCGACGGGTTCAGCTCCAATCCCTTTTCCAGATCTTTTCGGGCATCATCATAAAGACCATTCATCATTTTATATCCGGCTAAAGTCATATATCCGGCGGCATCTTTTGGATTCATATCCAATAATGCCTTCTGAACGGCAGAAGCGGCATAATAATCACCGGTGAAAAAGCTGGATCTTTTTAAAATAGAAAGCCCCAGCAAAGAATCGGTTTTATTGGTGGCGGCATCAACCAGAGCTCCGGCATATTGATGCATCAGTTTATAATCAAACATCGCTTCAGCCCGTTCGGCATACTGGCGGTAAACATAAATCGGAAAAGTCAGGGTATCAATATAAGTCAGCCATCCCAATTCAATGTCTGCGGCTGTTTTGGCATACACCTCTTCGAATTTTTCAGCGAGATTCAGATCATGAGATTCTTTGTATAAATCCCTGAACTTCTCAAAACCATACTGATCGATCAGGTATTTTACAAAAGTTGAAGCAGTACGATCAGCCAGAGTTGGGTCAGCGGTAAGATAATCGTAAGTATTTAACAATTTTGTGATCGGGACATTCCGATTTTCTTTGATGATTTTTTTCATATCATAATATGCAAAGGAGAGATACCCTGCCCAGCCCTCGGAAAGAAAGGGGGGAGCATAGCCATACTGCCTCAACAGGGAAGTATGAATAACTACAAATGGATCAGCTGTATTAAGTTCCCGTGTAAATAGTCCAAAACTGTTATTCCGGGTGGGGTCGGATACCTGGCCGAAACGAGAATCCCAGATCACCGATAAAAGAGGGCAGGGACACAAAAACAACTTTTGTTTCCCCGGCAGGTTTAGGTTAAACAAAGACTTAAACTGTCTGAGTTCGTTCTCATGTAATCCTTTTACGAGATTCCAGTAATAATCCCCAAGTGAGTTGGGTACAAAATAAATATCCATATTGGCGGTTGGGTTAAAACTGAAATCTCCATGCCGTTGTTGATAAAAATTACATTCGGCCGTATCAACCTCGGTCATTTCAAGTGGAGTTATAACTAAACTGTAATTAGTGCCCGGTTTTCCCTCGATATTATCCATCCGGGCGGGGAGGCCATATTCCACCGTATAAGTTTTGGAATAGGTATTTGCCTGCGGTCCCAATGTTATAACATGAGTCATAAATTCACTGCGAGCGCTGTCTATTTCCTGTACTTCGAGATCGACTGAGAAACTAAGTAAAAATCCCGTAGTCGAAATCCCTTTTACGAAATTGCCGGTATCAGCCATTAAAAGGATATTGCCCCTGAGACTATCAGTCTGAAAAACGGAGAGTTCGCATCTAACAGCGTCCCTGGCATTAGCTGTGGTAAAGCCAGTTAGAAGTAACATCAGACATATCAAAAAAGTTAAAAATCTTACCATATTTCATTATACCATCAAAGGTTAATTATTTTCAAAATTATAAATTTTCTGCAATGAGACGGCCATCGGCCAAAACCGGCAGGATCGGCATTGTATCAACAGCAGCAGCGCTGGCGACATCAACAGCAAAACCGTCAAGAGCAAGGCGTCGGCCATGCTCTCCCTGTTGAATAACCTGTACCAGAGCAGTTTTATTGGTGCGATATAAAAGCAGGGCTACAGCTCCGGCATCATTAAGTTTGGTTTTAATATTATGCTTTACATTTAAAAGATGAATCAGCATCCCGCCGCAGATAGCATCCTCAATTGAAAATCCCCCATTTTGACCAGCGCAGACTATGATCAGATCAAGCTTGGCATGGGCAATTTTCTCGGCTACCTTTGAAATATTTACCAATGCTCCGCAAATGACTAATTCGGCGTTATTAGCTGCTCCAAATATAGCTGTTCCATTGCTGGTGGTCATTATTATCAGCTTATCTTTTACGATTTCCTCGGTAAATTCTACCGGTGAATTGCCAAGGTCAAAATTTTCAATCTTAACATTGTCTCTTTCGCCGGCCAAAAGTGAAATATCGCTTCCTAATTTGGCGCGCATCTCGCCAGCCTCAATAGAACCGGGGGAGGGAATCACTCCTTTGGCGCCGTTCATCAATGCCGCACAGGTTGAGGTTGACGACCGCAGGACATCAATTACTACAACAGCTTTCCCTTTTTTGACGGCGGCTTTAAATGGAAAAGGGGTCAGATACAGGTCAATATTCACTCTATATTCTCACTTATGCGAGGCATTTTTATAAAACGGAGGTTTTACTACAGTAGCTTCGATTTTGTTATTCCTGATGGCAATCTCAATCGTTGTCCCGGGTTTTGATTTATCTCTTGGGACATATCCCAGTGCAATCGGCTTTTTCAGACTGGGAGAAAAGCTGCCCGAGGTAATATGGCCAATAACTTCATCGCCTTCAACAATATCATGTCCATGTCTTGGAACCTGGCGGCTTTCCATCTCAAGACAGACCAGACGACGTTGAGGCTTCTCAGCTTTTTGAAGAGCGAGAATATCTTTGCCGATAAAATCTTTTTCAAAACTTACGATCCATGACAACCCGGCTTCGATAGGAGTCGTGGTCTCATCTATGTCGTTGCCATAAAGAGCCATTTTCATTTCCAGCCGAAGGGTATCGCGGGCACCGAGACCGATTAACTGCATATTATATTTTTTACCGGCGGAAATAACAGCCGGCCATAATTTATCGGCAAACCTGGGATCAAGATAAATTTCAAACCCATCCTCTCCGGTATACCCGGTGCGGGAGAAAAGCAATTCTTGACCGGCAACTTTGGCTCTAGCCCAAGTGTAGTATTTCATCTTCTCCAGATTGTAATCCGTTAATTGTTCCATTAGTTTCTGGGCATCTGGTCCCTGAATAGCCAGCAATGCGGTAAGATCGGAATTATCCACAATCTCAGCATTACTTATCAGATTAGAACGAAGCCAGTCAAAATCTTTTTCGATATTGGAGGCGTTAACCACCAGCATATAGCTATCAGGCATTTTATAAACCAGAAGGTCATCGACAATCCCCCCGGTCGGGAGAGTCATGCAGTTGTATTGAATCTCACCATCTTTTAGAATTGAGACATCATTGGTTGTTACCTTTTGCAAAAATTCGAGCCTGCGGCTTCCTTTAACTTCAAATTCGCCCATATGTGACAAGTCAAACAGGCCGACACCTTTGCGGACAGCGAGATGTTCGGCGGTAATTCCGGCATATTGAACCGGCATTCTGAACCCGGCGAAATCCACCATTTTACCGCCGGCTTCGACATGATAATCATGAAATGCTGTTTTTATAATTTCATTGGACATGAAGACACTTGTCCCTTTAACATCAGGTTTTCAATTTAGTTGACAGGGTAATTAAAGTAACTTGGGTTTAAAGTCAACAGGCCTTGTCTGTTTTATTTAAGAAATATCAAATACTTAATACCTTGTGGGGGGTCATTTAAAGCGGGTTTATTTTTTTAAATCTGACCGGAGCCTGGATTTGCCCATTTATTGTAACTAAATCTTTGATAAAATTAATCAATAAATCTCTTTTCGGCTGTTGAAATTTGGATAAGATTATCTTACCTTTGTTCATAAAATGATAAGAAATTTGCCGAAAAAGTGGCAGGGAGCTAGATATGCATTTTAACCTATTAAGCGACAAGGATCTCAAAGCAATCGATAATTTGATTGAGGCCTATGGCGGCGCTAAAGCAATCAATGATAAAATCATAGCCATGCAGAATTACGAAACCAGAAAGAAGATAGCCGGAGCTAAAGGTTTCGAAGGACTTCTGGAAAAAGCTGAAGGATATATCAGGGATTTCCCCAAAGTTGAAGATTTTATCGCCAAAGAAAATATCAAAGTTACCAAACCGGGTGTTTGCACCACTCAGGTCTCCGGATTCCAGGGAGCCTATGTCACTGTCGATTGCATGAGGCGGGTGGCTGAAAAGGGCGAAGTTCTTTTTCCGACCGAAATGATTTCGGTTGTCGCTCTGACCGATCATTATGTTTACAGCGGCGACTTACTTGCGACTCTGGCAATGTCGGAAAACCTGATCAAAGCGAGTAAATTCTGTTCCACCAATCTTGTCTCAACCCCTCTTCCTGAAGAACGTTTTGCCAAAATTGAAAAAATAACCGGTGAAAAATTCGACCGCCGTGATCTGGGGAATGGCATCAGCCAGTTGATTCTCAAAAATATGGGAACAGCTTTCGGAAACCTTGGCGGAGTTGAAATCGGGGATAACAATCATCTTGTTTATCTCGATGGGATTTTGAGAGCCTCAATGGAGACCGGAGCTAATTTCTTCCTTAACCCAAGCTGGTCAACCATTGTTGCCGCCTGCTACTGGGGAAGAAAAATACCGGCGGTAAGTTTTAAAATATCGATGCTTCTTTCCACTCAGAATGCAATTCAGTTCCGAATGTTGATGAACATTGTTAAAGAATATCTTCGCGATGACGGTACTACTCCTCTCTATGAAATCAATATCGGCAACGCAGCCAGCCCGCAGACTTTTATCCAGTGTTCCGAAGAACTTAAAGCTTCAGGTTTACCCAACATCTCATTAACCGCTCATTTAAGAATCAACCCCGATCTCGGCATGGAAGGCTTCAACTGGACCGAAAATGCCCATACTGTTCTGGATAATGGAACGGATTTGACTATCAAGTATGAAAGCGATGGCACCTCGCGTCCTTATGATACGATGGAAACTTACTTCCTCCCTGATGCAGATAGGGATGAAAAGGCGGAATTGATTGGAGATGTCATTTATCATAAATCTATCCGCTGTGATAAGGATGCCAAAGAAATTATGCGCCGGGGGCATAAAGTGATTTTTGCCGGAGTAGCTTACAAGTAGAAAGTTAATATTATGAATTACATAAAAAAGGAATGGGACAATGAGGTTTATCCTGATATGATCAGGAATCTTCCCGAAGCGGATATTCCGGTAGAGGGAATACGGGGATGGCTGATGCAAAGCGCCGACAAGCAAATTGTCTTTTTCGATATTAAAAAGACAGCCTATGTGCCTCCTCATTCCCATTGCGCCCAATGGGGTTTGATGGTTGAAGGGGAAATGTCTCTGACTATCGGAGGTGAAACAAAGGTTTATAAAAAAGGCGACAGTTATTTTATCCCGAAAGGAGTAGTGCATTCGGCTAAGTTTCATTCACAGGTTTTTGTGATTGATGTGTTCAATGCCCCTGATCGTTATAAAGCTAAGTGATAGGTTTTTAGATAAAGCTACTTAATAAAATAACAGGAGATAAATTGATGCGATTATTACTGCTGGGATTCGGAACAGTCGGACAGGGTCTGGCTGAACTTATTCTTAAGAAGGGTGATGAAATTTCAAAATCTTATGGATTCAATATCACCGTTGTCGGAATTGCCGACATGCTCAAAGGGAGCATTTACAATCCAAAAGGTATCGATCTGAAAGCGGCGCTTGAATTAGCAAAGAAAAATAAAAAATTAGATTCTATGCCGGGAAAATACAATGGCGATGCATTAAGCATGGTAAAAACTGCCGATGCCGATATGATGATTGAGATGACTTACACCGATATCAAAACCGCGGAACCGGCCACTTCGCATATCAAAGCTGCCCTTGAAAAGGGGATGCATGTAACAACTTCCAACAAAGGCCCATTGGCTTTGCACTATCAGGATCTGGCCAAACTGGCAAAAGCCAAAAACGTTCAATTCCTTTATGAAGGGACGGTTATAAGCGGAACGCCGCTATTGAATCTGATCAGAGAGACACTGGCTGGATGTGAGATCAAAGAAGTAAAGGGTATCCTCAACGGGACGACCAACTATATTCTTACCCAGATGGAAGCCGGGATGTCTTACGAAGATGCTCTCAAAAAAGCTCAGGAGCTTGGTTATGCTGAAGCTGTCCCGGATGCTGATGTATTGGGTTGGGATGCTCTGGCTAAAGTGACAATCATTGCCAATACTGTTTTTGGTTATGCCTGCAAACCGAGCGATTTTTCCTGTAAAGGGATTACCGAAATCACCTCCAAAGCCATCACCGAAGCTAAAGCTCGCGGTAAACGGTTTAAGCTGATAGGAAAAGTTACAAGAGAAGGCAAAAAGGTCATTGCCAGCGTTGCTCCGCAGGAAATTGACTTGACTCATCCCTTAGCCGGTGTAATGGGAGCTACCAATGCGGTCACGATTACTACCGATGCTCTCGGCGATGTTACGATTGTTGGTCCCGGGGCTGGAAGAACCGAAACCGGCTTCAGCACTCTGGTTGATATTATTCATGTGGGAGGAAGAAAATGAAAATGCTTTTAAACGGTCAATGGGTGGATCGAAATGAAAAAATTGATGTTATCGATCCCTTTGACAATTCCGTTATAGATACTGTTCCCAGTGCCACTGCTGAAGATTGCGAATTGGCCTTGTCATCTGCGGTTAAAGGTTTTGAAATTACAAAAAAGATGACTGTTTATGAAAGAGCACAGATTCTCTTCAAAGCAGCCAGATTGCTTTCGGAGAGAATAGAAGAGTTCGCCACGATAATAGCCCGCGAAGGTTCCAAGACTATTCGCGAAGCCCGCAAGGAGGCAAATCGCTGTGTAAATACCATTACCTGTTCCGCCGAAGAGGCCAAACGGATTCTGGGCGAAACTATCCCCTGGGATTCTTTCCCCGGTGGTGAAAAACGGCGCGGCTATTATTATCGTTTTCCGATTGGTGTTATTCTGGCAATTACCCCTTTTAATGATCCTTTGAATTTAGTTGCCCATAAACTTGGACCAGCTATTGCCGCTGGCAACTCGGTCATTTTAAAACCGGCCACGGTTACGCCTCTCTCGGCTATTAAATTAGTCGAAGTGTTATTAGAAGCCGGTCTTCCGGGAAATGCCATTCAGGTTATTACCGGTTATGGTTCGGTAATTGGTGATCCCCTTGTCAGCGATGAACGGGTGCGGATGATTTCATTTACCGGTGGGGTCGAAGCGGGCAAGCATATCGCCAGTAAAGCCGGAATCAAGAAGATCGGAA
>CAYPUP010000001.1:0-21414 GCA_964413795.1 uncultured Ignavibacteriales bacterium | reverse complement strand
GACTTCTTCCCATTTTCAATCTGCTTCCCGGTGTAGAGATCAAAAATCTCAACCTCTTCAGCAAGATCACCGGCAGCTTTTTTGACATCAGTCAATAAATCACCGGCTGGAATTCCAGCATCGACAACAATAGCCAGATCGCGAGGAGCGGCTGGAAATTGAGGGAGGGGTTTGAAATCAATCACCCGACTACTATTTTCAATTAATAATTTAGTTGAAAGTTCGGCCAAAAACAAGGGTTGTTTGATATCCAGATCTTTTGCCACCGATGCTTTAACCTGACCGATTGATCCGATTGTGGTCCCTTTAAATCCTATTTCATACGAAAGATTATCTTCAAAATAACCAATATTAATAGGCGAATATTCAAATTCAGACCAATGAAAATGTCTTGATAGAGAATCTATGGCTCCGGTCAGATCATAAAAATCCAAAGCCCTTGGCTTCTCTCTCCAATTGCTATGACTGTTACCGGTAACTACAAGAAGAAGGCGGTTGTCTTCAACCCATTCTCCCTTTTTATCCGGAGGAAAATAGGCTTTGCCAAGCTCAAACAGCTTTAAATCCATATTACGGTGCGATATATTATGACTGATTACCGGCAAAACACTCATCACCAGATTGTTACGCATGACATTCAAATCCGATGAGGAAGGATTGATGATTTTTACAAGTTCTGAGCCGGGGTTTATTTTTTCGGCAAACCGGCTGTCAACCAACCCATGACAGACTATTTCATCAAAACCAGCCGAGGTCAGGACTTTGCGAGATTCTTCAACAAATTTATCTTCGTCATATAAGGGAGTAAAGAGTGGCCCGATATTTGTTATAGCATCGGGTATATTGTTCCACCCTTCTATCCGGGCAACTTCTTCGATCAAATCAATTTCCCGTTCAAGATCAGGACGGAAGGTCGGTGCGACAACTATTAGACTATCCCCAACGTCTTTTACTTTTAAATCCAAATCAGACAAAATTTGGATAATTCTGTCTTTCGCTAATTCTTTACCGATCAGGGCATGGCAGCGGTTAAGCCGTAATTTTATTTCTTTAGGTTCTATTTTATTTGGGTAGCAATCAACAATGCCTTTCAGGACTTTGCCATCGCATAGCTCAGCCATCAGAGCAGCCGCCCTGTTTATCGCATAGATAAGACCTTCGTTAGGATCGGCTCCCTTTTCAAAACGAGAAGATGATTCGGTCACAAAACCGAGATGTTTGCGGCTCTTGCGTATCACAGATGGATTGAAATAGGCTGCTTCAAGCAATATATTTGTAGTATCATTTTCGACTTCAGAATTAAGCCCGCCCATCACCCCACCGGCGGCAACCCCTTCTTTGCCATTGGTAATTAAGAGGACATTATTGGTACAAGTATGTTCTTTGCCATCCAGGGTTGTGAACTTTTCATTATCTTTAGCTCTGCGGACAACAACTTCTTTGGAACCAAAACGGTCATAATCAAAGGCATGGAGCGGATGCCCCGATTCAAGCAGAACCAGATTTGTAATATCGACGACATTATTTATTGGCCTGATACCACAAACAAGAAGCTTTCGCTTCACCCACCAGGGAGAAGGAGCAATCTTTACATTTTTAATAATCCGGGCCGCATATCTCGGGCAGGCATCGGGATCATCAATTCTAACACTGATATATTTTGAGGCCTCTTCAGAAGATTCAGATAATTTTATTTCCGGCTTTTTTACTTTGACTGAGGCAAGAGCAGCAGCATCACGGGCGATTCCGATAGCCGACATAGAATCCGGACGGTTGGGGGTTAATTCAAAGGTAAGACGAATATCTTTATAATTCAGAAAATCAGCCAATGGCTGTCCAAGAGGGGCATCGTCGGGAAGAACAATTATCCCGGTATGATCCTCGGAGATACCAAGTTCTCTTTCAGAGCAAATCATCCCGCAGGATTCAACTCCTCGGATTTTAGCTTTTTTTATTACAAGATCACCAGCGAGTTTAGCCCCCAAGAGAGCTACCGCCACTCTCTGTCCTTTGGCAACATTGGGAGCACCGCAGACCAGATCCATCGTTTCTGAGCCAATGTTGACTGAGGCCAGTCTGATTTTATCGGCCCCTTCGATAGGTTTCAGAGCAACCACTTCCCCAATCACCACTTTGTCCATGTAGCGGTCGGTTGCTTCGGAGTCTTCCACCGCAGTCCCGCAATCGGTGAGCCGCTTTGAAAGCTCTGGTGCAGACCATTCCAGCCCGGTCAATTCAATTAACCAATTATAAGAAATCTTCATAGTTATATAAATTGTCTGAGAAAACGAATGTCGTTATTAAAAAAGAGGCGCACATCATTAATTTTATATTTAAGCATGGCAATCCGTTCCACGCCCATCCCAAAAGCATAACCGGTATATTTTTCGCTGTCGATTTTGGCCATATCAAGAACATTGGGATCGATCATCCCACAGCCAAGAATTTCCAGCCAGCCGGTATATTTGCACAACTGGCATCCCTTCCCTTTACAAAGGATGCAAAAGACATCAACTTCAGCCGATGGTTCCGTAAATGGAAAGAAAGAGGGGCGGAAATTGAGTTTAATATCCTCACCGAAGAATGCTTTACAGAAGGCGACTAATGCCCCTTTCAGATCAGCAATTGAAACCCCTTCATCGACTAGGAATCCATCAACCTGATGAAAGGCAACATGTGCTCTGGTGGAGATGGCTTCATTGCGAAATGTTTTGCCGGGTGTAATAATTTTGATCGGGGGCTTATGAGTTTCCAAAAAGCGAGCCTGTACCGGAGTAGTATGAGTCCTCAAAACGCGATCATTCTCTACAAAAAGAGTATCCTGCATATCGCGCGCCGGATGATCAGGGGGGAAATTTAATGCTTCGAAGTTATAATAGTCGGTCTCAATATCGGGTCCTTTGGCAATTTCAAAACCCATTCCATAGAATGTCCGGCAGATATCATTCATGACCTGATTGAGAATATGGATAGTTCCGATTGGCTGGGAGGTTCCGGGAAGAGTGGGATCAAACTCAAAAGATGATTTCCCTTTTGACAGTTTTTCTTCAACCGCTTTGATATTTTCTTCGATATTATTTCGGGTGGTATTAGCCGCAGCACCGATAAGTTTTCGTTCATCAACAGGAAGTGTCCCCAGTGTTTTCAGGACAGCAGTAATACTCCCCTTTTTACCGAGGTAAAGAATCCTAACCTCATTAAGCGCTTCAAGCGAACCAGCCTTACTGATTCGCTTCATAGCTTCGGATTCCAGATTTTTTAAATCATCAAGCACCGACATATGATAACCCGAAAGGGACTACTTGCCGGCGGCCATTTTTGCCAGAGATGAAAAAGTAGCCATATCACGAGCGGCGATATCGGCTAACATTTTACGATCCAGATTAACTCCTGCCTTTTTGAGACCGGTAATAAAAGATGAATAGTTTGTATCGCAAATCTTGGCGGCAGCGGAAATGCGGGTAATCCAGAGGCGGCGGAAATCTCTTTTTTTATTGCGGCGGTCGCGATAAGCATATTTCAGACCTTTGTGAACCGTTTCAAGAGCGGTGCGGTAGAGAGTTCTCCGACCACCGAAATTTCCTTTAGCCCGATCAAGTACTTTTTTGTGGCGCTGATGGGCCGCTACGTTATTTTTTGCACGAGGCATTCTCTAATCTCCTATACTGTAAAACCCAATTATTAATTGGGGAGCATTCTGTTTACCCGTTTGCTGTCAGCTTTTGAAACCAAAGTGGCTTTACGGAGCTGGCGAGTGCGCTTGGGAGACATTTTAGTTAAAATGTGAGTCTTATACGCTTTGTGTCTTTTAATTTTCCCTGAGGCTGTCTTTCTGAATCTTTTGGCAGCTCCTCTGAGGGTTTTCATTTTCGGCATCATTTACCTTCTTGTCATTTAATCAATATACTATTCAGATTCGGCTTTAACCGCCGATTTCTGCTTTTCACTATTTTCTATTTTATCTTTAATCTTTTTTAGTTCTTGTTTCTTTGCTTCGGCTTCTTTTTTCATCTTCAAAAAGACCTCAGGTTTCGGTGCGACGACCATATTCATATTCCGGCCATCAAGCCTCGGAATAGTTTCAACAATGGCGATGTCTTCCAGTTCCTTTGCAACCCGATCAAGGACGTCGCGGCCAAATTCGACATGAGCCATTTCTCTTCCGCGAAACATTACAAAAACCTTTACCTTGCTGCCTGCTTCAATAAAATTCCTGACATGCTTGGTCTTGAACTGAAAATCATGTTCATCAATTTTAGGCCTGTAACGCATTTCCTTCAACTGGAATGAGTGTTGCTTTTTCTTGGCCATTTTATCCTTTTTGGCTAATTCGTATTTGAACTTGCCAAAATCAAGGATCCGGCATACGGGAGGCCGGCTGGTCGGCGACACTTCAACTAAATCCAGTCCCAATTCCAGTGCTCGCTGGAGAGCTTCAGTAGTTGGAATAATACCAACCTGTTCACCTTCGGCACCAATCAAACGAATCGGAGTAACTCTGATTCGATGATTAATTCGCAATTCCTGCTTACTTATGAATTCCTCCTAATGAATAAGCCTCTAAATCAAGACCTTTGTTTTCAATCTCTTTTTTCATTATTTCAACAAGCTGGTCAATGCTCATTGAACCCAAATCCCCTTCGCCATGTTTGCGGAGGGATATTGAACCTGACTCCATCTCTTTAGCACCAACAATACCCATGTATGGAATTTTCTGCATTTCCGCATCACGAATTTTGGCGCCGACTTTTTCAGAACGATCATCAAGCTCAGCTCGGATTTTGTGTTCTCTCAAAGCCTTTAATAATTTTCCTCCGTACTCATTAAAATTATCGGTAATGGGTAAGATTTTTACCTGTACCGGAGCGAGCCAAAGGGGGAAATTACCGGCATAGTGCTCAATAAGCACACCGAAAAACCTTTCAATTGACCCTAACAGAGCACGATGTATCATATACGGCCGTTTTTGCTTGCCGTCATTATCAATATAAGTAAGATCGAACCGTTCCGGCAAGGAAAAATCGAACTGAATAGTAGAACATTGCCAGCTCCGGTTCAAAGCATCTTTTATTTTAATATCAATTTTTGGTCCATAAAAAGCCCCGCCTCCTTCGTCAACCTGATATTCCATGCCAGCCTTTTCAAGGGCTTTTTTCAGGCTTCCTTCAGCCCTCTCCCAATCGACATCTTCACCTATAGCCTTTTCTAAAGGTTTGGTGGAGAGATAGATATCATAATTAGAGAAACCGAAGGATTTCAGGATATGAACACAGAAGTTCAGAACCCAAATTACTTCTTCTTCCATATTTTCCTGGGTCACAAAATGATGGGCATCATCCTGAGTAAAGCCACGCACTCTCATAAGACCATGCAACACACCACTTGCTTCAAAACGATAGACAGTACCAAGCTCCGCCCAACGCAGAGGAAGATCACGGTACGACCACATGCGGCTTTTGTACATATGGATATGAAAAGGACAATTCATCGGTTTAAGCTGGTACAGCCTGTTTTCTACTTCCATCGGTTTGAGCATCGATTCATTATAGAAATCAGTATGGCCGCTTCTATCCCAAAGCTGACGCAAAGCAATATGGGGTGAATAAACTAATTCATACCCTTTATTAAGATGCTCCTGCCGCCAGAAATTTTCAATTTCATTTCTAATCCGCGCCCCTTTGGGATGCCATAAGACCAGCCCGGCGCCGACTTCTTCATTTATGGAAAAGAGCTCCAGCTGTTTGCCCAAAACTCTATGGTCGCGCTTTTTGGCTTCTTCCATCCGATAGAGGTAGTCTTCCAGCATCGTTTTTTTGGGATAAGAGACGCCATAAATTCTCTGCAGCATCTGGCGTTTTTCGTCCCCTCGCCAATATGCTCCTGAAGTAGCAGTCAACTTGAAGGCCTTTATTATTCCAGTATTGGGAATATGCGGTCCGCGACAGAGATCAAAGAAACTGGATTGAGAATAAAAAGTTACGGTATCGTCCTCGAATCCCTCAAGAAGTTCAACTTTATATTGTTCGCCTGAAGCTTTGTATTCTGTTATTGCCTGCTCTTTGGATTTTTCTTCACAGGAGAAGGGAGCTTTTTCATCAATGATCTCCTGCATCCGTTTTTCTATCTTTTCAATATCCTCAGGAAGAAATGGTTTTTCCACATCAAAATCATAATACCAGCCTTCATCAATAGCAGGACCAATGGCCAGCTTAACACCGGGGAAAAGCTCCTGTACTGCCTGAGCCATTATATGTGATGATGAATGCCAAAATACTTTTTTACCTTCGAGCTGATCGAAAGTAAGAATTTCGATTGGCCCATCCGATTTAATAACAGCAGAAAGATCACGCACTACACCATCAACCTTGACTGCAATTGCAGCCTTGGCCAAATTAGGCGAGATGGATTTGGCTATATCATAGCCGGTGGTTCCGGAAGTAAATTCCTTCACCGATCCATCAGGGAATGATATTTGTATACTACTCATAGTTACACCAATTATAACAACAGCGGATTATTCCATTCTAACCCGCTCGAATTTTGGTGGGCGATACTGGAATTGAACCAGTGACCCCTTGCATGTCAAGCAAGTACTCTAACCATCTGAGCTAATCGCCCATAATAAAAAACTATCCCGGACATAATCCATCATCCGGACAAGTTTGCATAATATAGGATATTCTCTCGGATGTCAAGGCGAAAAGTTTAGCAAAATAAATTAAAAAGACGTTGAGGGGGAACAGGTTATCATATTCGAAAAATTACAAAAATGATATGTTTGAAGATTACCGACCAGTGGCTTAGCTGAGTCCAACCATTTTCATAAAAGTTTCTGCTTTTAAGTATTCTTCTCTAAGGACTTCACCATAAACATCAAGCTGTTGCTCTTCGATTTCCATATTTTTTAGAACTTCGCTATCCAAATGACCAATAAATGCCTGTTCATCTTGTTCATAGAAAGTCTTTTTTGCAATATAATTGGAAATATGAACCAGATTAACCAGTGGATTTTCATCTTTAAGTTCATGAGGATTATGGTGATAGGAGATTGCTTCACCCAATTTCTGAGGTAATTTCCATAAAACCGATAAAAAACCACCAATTTGAGCATGGTTGTAGCCCAAAGTAAGATTTTCTAACTCAAAGTCCTGAGAAACTCGATCATTTTCACGAACCTTTTTCAGCTTTTTATAATCTTTATCCAAAAAACATGAAAAAACCATCTTTCCCAAATCATGCAATAAACCGGCAGAAAAAGCCGTTTCCTGATCAATTATACCGCGTGCCTGCAGTTTTTTGGACAAAATCCTACAACAGTAGCCTGTTGCAAGTGAGTGGCGCCAGAATTTCTCCTGTGCTTCCTGGTCAATGTTACCACCCTTAAACATATCCAGGACACTGGCCGATAGAACCAGATTTTTGATAGCTTCAATTCCAACAATAACGACTGCCTGTTTGACGGAGTTAACCTCCCGCGACAGGCCATAGAAAGCTGAATTGGTCAGCTTCAATACTTTTACCGACATAGCTGGATCTTCAGCTAAAATAGCCGCAACTTTGGCTGCTGAGCAGTCAGGATCATTAATAACCTTTTGAATCTGGTGGAATACAATCGGAGGCGTCGGAAGGTTTTGTATATTAGAAACAACTTGTCTGACTTTATTATCTAACGTTGCCGTTGTCATATATTATTATCCCTGATCTTTTTCCTCATCAATAGTCCCATTTATTTCATCAGCCAGTTTATCAGCTATTTGTTCAACAATATTAAATTGCTTATAATAGCCCGATTCAATCCTCTCTTTGGCCAGTTTGATTTTATCAATTCTTATTTCAGGATCGTTTGTAACCGTCTTACTTGACGGCATCTCCCCAAGTCCGTATTTTTTTAAAGCGGCGTCAGCCAGTTTTCCCAGCTTTTCGCGGGCATTTTCAGAAATGAAAACACTGTCCTGAGGGTTTTTCCTTTCCGGTAAATTTTCCTTTTGCGATAAACCCGAAATACTTTCAGGCATATTGCCGCTGCTGTTTTGCAAGGGTCCTATTTCCATGCTTCCACCAATCCTATTGTGTGGTTTATTTATTTCCTATTTCTTACCGTCAACAAATTGCGGGGCGGGAACGCCATCGCTTAAATACTGCATAATTTTACTGCTGTTCTTCAACTCGCCTAATTCCTGCTGTATCCGGTTATATCTCCCCTCACAATACCCTTCGCACTCTCTGACAATATCCTGATTCTTTTTTATCAGAGTGGTGATACTGTTGATAAGTTTTTTAACTTCGGGAAGAACCGAAACCATCCGAAAAGCCTGCGGATTTTTTTCTTTTAATGTACTGATCCGGGCTTCTGAAGTTTTAATACGTGAACGGTATCTCTCCACCTCAGCGAACAAATCCAGCAGGTGGGCATCATGATCAAACCTGATCAAGTCGCGCTGCTTGTCCAGGGAAATGTACAACTGCTGGTAAAAAGAATATTCTTCTTTCAGGGCGGCAGTTAATTCCCGTTCAATAATTTTTAAATCTTGATAATCCATTGCACCACTTTACACTGATTGAGTAAATTGACCCGGATTCACTCCGTGCTCAGTCTTTATTTGGTTTAATTTTTCCTTCACTTCATCATCTTTAAGGCTTTTCCATCCGGAGCGGATATTATTGAGGATATCAATATTTTCCTTGATTAGCTTGAGATCTTTGGTCGCTTCGGCAACATTGACCTGATTGATCATATAAACATATAATTGGCCGAGATTTTGAGCAATCTCACCCCCTTTATCCATGTCAAGCGTAGTATAAAGGTGAGTCAGAAACTTACGTGATTTTTCAAGCTGCTCATAGCCTTCGTTGAATTTTTCATTCTTGTAATGATCCGAAGCATCCTTGAATGATTTGATCGCACCGTCATAGACTTTTAAGATCAGGTCAAGCTGGGATTTGGTCGATGTTTCAACTTGTTGATAGGTATTCAGTTTTCCGTCCATGGTTTCCTCAATTCTTTAGTTATTAGAGTTTTTTGCATAATTCCAATTATTATTCAACCCAGCCAGCTGGGTTGCAAGAAATGTACTTGTCGATTGATATTCAGCCAGGGCATTTTCCATAGCGTAATATTGCTTATATAACGATTCCCGCCTTGATACCAAACGCTCGTCTATTTTTTCAATCTGACTGGTCAAATCTTCAATTTGCTTTTCATAGCTTATAACCTTGCGATCCAGAAGCCCATCCCCTTCGAGAATGTAACTATTGACCTTGTCTCTCAGGCGGGCGGCTATTCCTTTGGTGATATCAATTGTCCCTTCAACACCATCACTAACCTGGGTTTCATCGAGAGTTATCCTTAATACTAATCCATCAGTTGTCTCGTTGTCATCAAGTCCTTTCAAAAGCTGCCCTGTCCCTTTGGCTTCCTCGCCGTTGATCGTTCCGGCGACATCGGTGCCGTTAGTTGTCTCCGGACTTAAAAGGCCGATAGTCCCATAGGCAGAATTGGATATTGATGTGATCCTTTCAACTTTCGATGATTCGCCATAAGTGGAACTGGTAAATTTCAGATAGCCGTTTGTACCCAGGTCAACCCACTCTACCGTCAGTCCCCGGCTGCCGATTTTGCTGTCACTGTCAATTTTACTCTGAATCTCGCTAACCAACTGATTGGTGCTGGTGTAGGTTCGGGAAGTCAGCTTCATTATATCTGATTCAACACCGTTTATTTTTAACTTAAAGGAGTTGTTGGCGTCAGTTATTGTAATTGGAGTAATCGAAAGTTCGTCAATCGTATCCCCAGTCATATTACCCTGAGTGGCGGCGGCTGTGATATTCACTTCATAACCATCACCTATTTTGGTCTCTTCGTTAGCGGAAACATATTCAATTCCGGTATGAGATGATTGGCCGCCATCAGTAAATAGTTTTATAACATCTTCGAGATTATTATTTATAGCCTCTTCCAATCGTGAAGAATCTGTGATCGCCAACTGTCCATCAAGCCGGGACCTGATTCCGATCGAATAAAGCTGGTTATAATCAGAATCAATCCCTTCGATTTTACCCCCCATTGCATAATTAAGTGATTGCCGCAGCAGCCAAAGGGTGGAATCGCCAAACAAAACTCCGGATTCTTCAGTGTCCTGATTATATTCATTTTGGGTATCGATAAAATCCACAACATCATTGTAACGGGCGATAAAGTCATCGATAGAAGCTTTGATATCTTCGGTTCCGATAGATGAATTGATAATAACCGATTCACCCGGATTGGTTATTTTCTGGACAACTAATTTTAATCCTGTAATAACCTTATCAAAAGTATTTGTATTTGAAGTAACTACAATCGGCGAGCCCGAACCACTGCTGGCGCCAAAAGAAATTTTTGCATCCGAAGCGCTTTGAATCAGCGGCGAAAATGACTGAACCTGGAATGAATCACCTGATGTTAAAGTGCCGGTAGAGAAATTCAGCTTTAATCCGTCAGCCCCGGTTCCTACCAGTTCAACTTCCGTATCAGCTTGGGTAACCGTAATGGTTCCTTCATTGGTACCATCAGACCAGTGGATATTAATCGTGTCGGAGCCGATTGTCTGAGCCCCATCTCCCAGAACGGTGAAAGTATAAATCTTATTGGTACCGCCGGTATATGACGACATCGAATCCAGAGTTACCTGAGCATCAGAAGCTATATCAAAGGATAAAACTTCAGGGGAATCGAACATAGCCGTGTTAAAATTGAGATTAGTCCCCCCCGTAAGGCTGGAACTAATCGCAATTTTATTGCTGCTGCCGGTTTTGTCGGCGGTTATCATAAGACGGTATGAGTCATTTGAAGACCCGTCATTAATAATTGTGGCAGTGACTCCGATATGGGCGTCATTTATAGCCTGCTTTATCCCCACCAGTGAATTATTATTAGCATCGATTGTCAAAGTATGCTCAGTGCCATCCCCAACCTGGATAGTTATATCGCCGGTACCCATCAGAGCTAATGATTCATCGGAGATTCCCTGGCTGGCAATCTGATGGTTGCGGGCAACTTCCAAGACCTGCACCTCAAATGATCCGGTAGCCGCTTTACCAGATGTGGAGGCAGTTAAAATACTTTCATCAGAAACACTTACCTTTGTGGCATTAAAAGTAGATCTATAGGTCAATTGTTTAATGGCAGCATTTAGAGCGAGAACTTTTGCCTGAAGCGCCTTATAGGCAGATATGATATTGGTTTTTGAGGCTTGCTGCTCCTCCAACAGGACAGCATCCTGACGTTCATAATTAATAATGGAATCAACAATTTGAGTTGTGTCCCAACCTGAGATCAGACCATCAATTGAATTTGAGCCGGGCATTTTATTTTAACTCCTGTAATCCCACAATACTTCAATGTTTATCCATTCTTAGCTTTGTTATCGGGGGAAATTTTCATCTCCCCCGAAATTATATATCATCAATCCTTCACTAATTCTTAACCGAAGAGTGAAAGAATGATCTGCGGAACCTGGTTGGCCTGAGCTAACATAGCTGTGCCCGCCTGTAACAGGATCTGGTTCTTGGTAAACTCAGACATTTCAGCGGCCATATCGGTATCTCTGATCTGAGATTCCGATGCGGTCAGATTCTGAGCCGCAATACGAAGGTTTCTCAAGTTAGATTCCAGAGTGTTCTTCTGGAAACTTCCGAGAGTACCACGAGTGGTAGAGACTTCGTTAATAGCAGCATCGATAATAGATTGTGAATCCTGAGCACCCTGAACGGTGGTGACATCAATTTGTGCCAGACTTGAAAACATATTACCCACAATATTCTTACTCAGCATAGTTGTGCTCATGCTGCGCAGGCCGATTGCCGTAGTCTGACCGACATTGGCGCCAATCTGGAAAACCAGAGAACGATCAACGTTGTTGATAGATTCTGTTCCACCAATTGAAGCCAAGTCATAGTTGACTACTATAGATTCACTGCGGTCAGCGTTGTAGATCGTGGAATTGACACCGGCAGAAATACTGGTAGCCGGACCACCATCTAAACGAACGTCAAACTTGGAAGCGGTAACGTCAAGCAGAGTGCTTCCAAGATTGACACCTGTGACTGCGTTGGCAAGAGTCAGACTGACAGTTCCCCGTCCATCTGCACCGGCAGCTTTATCACCCACGACAACATCAGTGGTTGAGCCATATTTTACTTTATCTATTGTATTGGTGTAACCATCAAAACTGATTTGAGCATCCTGACCGGTTACGGCGCTGGAATGCTGTGAAAGACCAAGGTAGTGTTCGATATTACCAGTGGCAGCACCCATTGTACCAAAGAGTAAGCTATAAGATGAGCCTTCATCTCTGGTAGCTATCTGAATTCTGTTTCCATTAACAATCGAAGCAACAAGATCAGAATCGGTCGACCCTGCAGCGGTACCATAAGAAGCTACTAAAGCAACATTAATAGAATCAACGATACTCTGTACTGATGTATATGCTCCGGCAGTCAGGGTTAATGTTTTACTTACTGCTGAGTTAGCTTCAGTAGTAGCGGTTAATGTCAACTGATTATCAGAAACACCACGAGCATCAGCCGCACCAAAATCAAACCACTGAGTAGTGGCAGTTGTGGTTGTTGCTGTGGTTTTAAGAGCCCACTGAGCACCAAGATTAGTTGTTTTAAGACGGATCGGACCGGCAGCAGTGGCTGAAGCGGTTACTTTGCCTGCTAAGTCAGAATTAAGATTAAGCTGATCTTTAATTTTATTAGCCATAGTATCAGAGGTATCACCTAATGCAGCAGCAACGGTAATAGTATGTAATGCAGTAGTACCTTCATCGACATCCCATAATTGCAATGTGAATGTATAGGTACCAACGTTTCCGGCAACAGCAGCAGCCACGTTACCCGAGCTAAGCATTGCTACGGTAGCGGCAGCAGCGATGGTAAAGTCGTTACCAAAGGCATCAGCCAGAGTTACTGCACCAGAAGTCTTCTTGACAACATCTGAAGCCTGGATGACATCGATGTTATGAACTGCTTCTGAAAGACCAACCGGATCACCATCAGTATTGGTCAATGAAAAACCAAGAGAGGTGGTGTTCAGTGTAGCTGAAGCATCAGCTGTCTTGGTGGCAGTGATTGAGTGAGAGCCGCTTGACAGATTCGACTTGACAACATTCAAATCAGAACTGTTAGCGCTGGTGATGGTAGCCGTATTGGCATTGGAACCATCAAGAAGCTTTTTGGTACCGAACTGGGTGTTCTGGGCAATACGGTCGATAGTAGCGATGGCGTTTTCAATTTCCGCCTGGTCAGCAGCCAGCTGATCAGCATCGTTAAAGCCTTCGTTGGCCGCATGAATGGCCAGTTCTCTCATCGAGATCAACAGATTGTTGATTTCGTTAAGAGCACCTTCAGCGGTCTGAATCATGCTGATTGAACCTTCGGAGTTATCAATGGCCTGGTTCAAACCGGCGATCTGAGCCCGGAACTGTTCTGAAATTACCAGACCAGCCGGATTATCAGAACCCTGGTTGATGCGATAGCCTGAAGATAACTTCTGCATCGATGACTGCAAGTCCTCTGTTGTGTTCAACAGATTGCGATGGGCATTTAACGCAGCCAAATTGTGATTGATACGAAGTGACATGTGTCATCCTCCTTGAAACTTGTAGGGTTTCCCTACCCGTTTTATTGTGTTAAGTTATTGTTCATAAGGAGTAACTTCCATGTCTATTCATTCCGGAAATGATCCCATCACCCGGCATGCAATTACATTTTTTCATCTCGGCATTACAAAATGCCTTATATAAAAAATAGAGTTTCATAGAATTTAAATCGGCAGAACGGGTAAAGACTTAAGATATAAATTGAGGGAAAATTAAATTATTAATGGCAAACTTATTATTTTTTTAATATTTTTCAACGGTCTGCCGTAATTTTAATAATTTATCCTGAGCCGGTTTGAATTTTGGGTCAATTTGAAGAATCCTGGTAAATCCCAGAATCGCTGAATCCTTATGTCCCATAATAAGATAGCAGTTAGAAAGATTAAAAAGCACACCTGCGGCTGTTGGATACATTTTTAGGTATCTTTCATAATAATTCATTGCTTTACTGCAATCATTCATATTTTGATATAAATCCCCTAAAAGAGGCAATATTTCATATCGATCAGGTTCAAGCTCAATATATTTTTCAAAAACTACAACAGATTCCTGAATTTTACCTAATTTCATACGAGCTAAACCAAGATTCCTGAAGGTAATTGGCGGAAAGCCTTCCTGTTCAAGAGCTTTTTGGTAATAAATTTCAGCTTCAGAATAGTTCTCAAGCTTGTAATAACAACCCCCAAGATCATTTAGCCATTCTGGATTCGGTTCTGCATTTTCAATTAACAAATTATAAAAATGTGCAGAATGATCATATTGTCCCAAATCAAAACTTTGTTTTGCCAGATTTTGGAGAGTAGCCTGATCGAATAAACTGCCAGTGGCTGCCTTTTCTAAAAATCTGATGGCTAATTCTTTTTGGCCAGCGGCATTAATTACACGGGCATATTCGGCCAGATCGGGACAATCCGAGGAAACTAATTCAAGAGCCCTTTCAGCCCAATTCTTTGCCTCCGTATGTTCATTAAAAATCGAACATGTACAAACCAGTCCAACCGCAGCCAGATGAGATTTGGGATCAAACTCCAATTGTTTCCTGAAATATTCATCCGCTTTTTCATTTTCCGCCCGGCTCAAATATATTTTCCCTAAACGGGAAGCTGTATCAAGAAATTCCGGATGAGTTTTAAGAACATCCTTAAAGTATTTTATAGCCTGATTGGTCTCTTTTTTAAATTCCGCAACCATCCCCAAACCATAATACGCATGATGAAAACTTTTGGGATGCATCATTAATAACTCATCCACACCGACCGACTGTTCATATTTTTTTTGTGCAGTCAAATAACGATTGTAAAATTCTTCAGCCTTAAGGAATTCTCTATTACGCAAATAGACATTACCTAAAAGGAGAATCGGGTCAAGATAGTCTTCTTTAATTTCGAGTGCCATTAGGGCGTATTTTTCCGCCTTGTCGTTTTGTCCGATGATAAAATGGATCATCGCCAGTTGCTCAAGAGACATCAGGTGGATATCCTGTTCGCTTCTGTTTGAACGATTGGGTTTTGTAAGCTTAACAGCTTTGGAAGCAGCTTTAATAATTTTTTGTGGATTATCAGTATGAATAGATAAATCCTGACCCAATAAAACCTGGGCGTAATTAAAATATGCAAAAGCAAAATCAGGCTGTTCTTGTATCTGTTTTTCCAGAAGCTTGATGGTTCTATCAGCTTTAGCCGCCATTTTCTTTTCGTTTAAGCCATAACCCAGATGTTTAATCCGGGCTTTGGTGCGGAGAACTGGGATTGATGGATCTATTTCCAGTTGATTATGAACGATTCCCTGATATCTGAGGTTTAAACCCCGCTTAAACAGACGAACCGAAGCCAGCGAAGTTACCTTTTCTTCGAATTTACCGCTGACATTATATACATTAATAGCAATGATATCATAATCTGCTTTATTAATCTGTTGCCGAATTATATTAATGTCCTCATTAATAAAGCGTTCATCGGCATCGATTATTAAAATCCAATCTGAGGTGGCTTTTTCGATTGAATAATTGCGGTGTTTTGAAAAATTCCCTTCCCACTTTTGTTGATATATCTTCGCCTTATATAATTGAGCAATTTCTATCGTTTTATCAGTTGAACCGGTATCAACAATAACTATTTCATCTACCCAATCCCTAATTGATTCCAGGCAATCGGGAAGGAGCTCCTCCTCGTTTTTTACGATCATACAGGCTGAAATTGTCGGTTTAGCTTTTAATGAATCAGCCAACATCCGCAGTTCCTGTACCTCCGAGCAACACTTGATGCCCTGATTAATAATTATTAGAGCTTTGTTTTTTTCATTCGTATTGGTATAAAGGCTGGCAAGATTCAAATACGGGAGATGATTCTTTTTGGCCGCAGCTATTGATTTTTCAAAATAATTAATTGCCTCAGCCAAATTTTCCTGCCCAACTTTTATCGATCCCAAATAATTATAAACCTGCGACAATCTCTTTTTGGAACTCAATGAATCGCTTCCAGCCAACTCAAGAAATTTTAACCCGGCTTTTTCTGCATCATCAAATTCACGAAGGGAGAGATGGATAAAACATTGAAGGAATGAAGATTCGGGGGAATCCCCTTTTTCATCGATATATCGAGAAATAATTTTTTCAGCTTCTTCTAATTTTCCGCTTTTTAAGTTAGCCGGATTAGATTGCAATTCATCAATCAACTTCTCTAAGGGAGTCGGGGATAATTTACTATTACTGACTGATTTTACTTTACTATTATTCTTATGAGTTGAAGCCATATTACTATCCTTGTTATCGTTTCTGCCAGATATTTCCTACGGCAGTTAACTGTGCCAGAAGGTTTGAAATTTCAGCCTGCTTATCACCGGCCATATATCGGCGGCATATAAACTGGCGGTTCTTTATAGCACACTGATGAAGATTTTCAGACTCCATCCGCTTTAGCAGTTTCAGACAATCATCAGGATCATTGAATAAATATTCAGAGGGGTAAAGTTTGTCTGAGCCGCACCAGTGATGGATCAAGGGCATCAATCCCGAGGACATCCCCTCGGCAATAGAATAGTGAAAAGACTCAAACAATGAGGTTGATATAATGAAATCCTTGTCGGCATACCACGAGGGCATATCCTCAACCCAGTTATCAAAATGAACCGGTAAAGGATTTTTCTTCAGGAAATCCTCAAAATACAATTGTATTCTCGGGTCCTGAAACTTTCCGGCTATATGCAAGCTGTATTCAGGATCGTATTGATGAATTTTCTTAAAGCAATAAAGAAGCAGGGTCGGATTCTTTTTATAATTTATAAATCCTACCGAAGCGATTTTCTTCCCGTATTTTTTTCCGTTTGGGATATTAAATTTGCCGGTGTCTACCCCATTGTGAATAACGATTCGGGGAGTTTTACAGACCACCTGCCGTTCAAAGAGATCTTTGACCGACTCATTAACAAAAACAATATGATCAACATTACCCCAGTTGACTTTCGAGGGCAAATCAGTAAAGACTTCATAGCTGTGAATCCGGCATATTATATTGCATTTTTTTGGCAAATGAGAACCTTCGATGATAAGATTATCACACCATTCAAACCAGGCCAGATCAGCCCATTCCATCAGTTCCAACATTTGTCCGGTAGTTTCACCTTCAAAGAGCCTTACTTCGTTTTTATCTTTCAGGTCATCAATTATATCATTCAAAAACGAAGTAAGACTTGCAAAAAAGGCAATCTTTTTCCCGGTTATCTTTTTTAATTTTGTATTTCTGGAATTGTATAATATATCGGTCAGGTTTTTTTTAGCTATTTTCAGATTCGGATCAATTGTCAGAGCCGTTTCGAAAGATTTTTTTGCCTTTTCTGTCTTTCCAAGGTTGTTGTAAACTACGCCCGTATCATTATGCAAACAGGCATTATCAGGATCTTTTTTTATCAGCTCTTCAAATATTTTTTCCGCTTTAATAAAATTATTTTCCTTAACATAAAGTAAAGCGAGGTTATAATTGGCGATTTGATTTTCCGGTTCTAACTGAAGAGCATTCCGAAAAAGCTCTTCTGCTTCAGAAGTTTTATTTAACCCCAGGGCAATTAGAGCGGCATTTACTCGAAATTGGGCATCGCCATAATTATTATCCAGAAGTTGGACTATATAAGGATACGAATTTTCAAGATCATTTTTCTTCAGGAAGTCATTAGCTGCTTTCAGCAGGTCATTGTTAGATGCATTTTGAATTGTACTATGATGCGTTTTATTTGTAACTGTCATTTTTAGGAAATCCATTTCCTTGCGGCAACATTGCTGCCTTTATTTATTGTATTTTTTACCTACATTCATCAGACACCAACTGGTTCAACTATCCGTTTTTCATGAACCTCTTCGGTAACATCTTCAGGTACAAATAACAAATGATTGACCTGATATTCAGAATTCACCATCACTAACTGTTTAGCCCGGTTATTCTCAGTATTAATTAAAATCGGTCCCTGAAGATTGACTGACATCTCTTTTGGATTCTGCGGAATAGTTACAATAACATAAGTCTCAACATTATCAGGCGACTCAACCCCCATATCAGCCACTTCATTAGAATGAATTCTGATTTTGTAATCGGAGAAAAACAAAACCGGATTAACAACTATGAAGGCGATAGCCGGATCATTCAACGACTGCAGCCACATGAAGGGGAGAAATTCTTCCTGTTCAATAAGACAGTATGAGTCCAATCCTTCAAAACCGAGAATCGGTTTCTGCATTTTGATAATTTTATCTTCCGATATTTCAAGTAATCCAAATCGACTGCTATTAATCCGCATAATCTATCCTTGGTTTTGATCCTAACTAAGAAAATCCAGCAAGCTGGGTTGAATAATCCGAGCACTGGCAGCCAGTGAAGCCTGATAGTTGCTCTCCTGGCTGGCCAGATCTGTTGCCAGTTTGGTTATATCAGCATCCTCAGTATCACTGAGTAGCTTTGTAAAACTTAATTCCATATCAATAAGACGACTGGCGGTAGTTTCCAGCCTGACTGCTTTGGCGCCGACTGAAGCTCGAAGATTCAGCAGATGCTGAATACCGGCATCCAAATTCTCAAGTAATCGACCGGTTCCATCCTGATCATTATTAAGTAATGATTTTTGCAGAAGAATCATGGAACCCATAAGATCCGTTGATCCCCAAATTCCTAGATCCTTAGCCAGTTCGCTTCCAGTGTCATTTTCAATAATCAAAGAGACGGTCGGATCATTATTTTCAATTTGGATTCCAGTTGACGAAGCATTTAGTGAAGCGGTTATATCCAGCCCTGAGCCATTGATTTTATCAAGGACATCCTGAATCGTTACAATCGATGGAGAAGAAAGATCGAAAGAGACTGTATCATCGCCATGATGAACCACTATTCTCCCCAGATCAAAACCCATTCCGTTGTTCAAATCAGCTAAATTGGAAGAAGCCAATAAAATAGGATCAAGATCATTACCGGAATAATCAACAGAGACTGACCCATTGATACCCAGATCAGCTGCCGTTGTCCCGGCGGTGTCATCAATTTTAAAACTCTCTATAGGATCAAGGTCTTTTCCGGTTAAACCGGTTCCAATCAAACCGATTATGCCCAAATCTATTGCTGTTGTAGATAAAGCTGAGCTGTCTTCAATTCGTAATCCCGGAGTTCCACCGGCATCATCAATTTGCAGACCGGTTCCAGCTGCATTAAGACTCATGGTAACGGCCGGATATCCGGCTGATGTCATTTGAGAATTAAAAGCCGTAATAATTTCACCAACATTGGCTGCTCCTGAAAGATCAATTTCTATGGATATTGAAGCACCATCAGAAACGACAAACTTGCCGTTTTCCATGTCGATTCCATTGCCGTCATTGAGTTTGTCAATACTGGTGACATTAGAAATCAATCCGCTTTTAGTCGTATCAACCAGCAGGTTATTGCCTTCTTCACCAAGCTTTATTTCCACATTGGTAATACCGGCAGCAGCTAACTGGGCATTGATTCCGGTTGCCGGATCAAAAAGATCACCCACAGTCGTGGCGCCTGAGATATCAATCGTGGCATTGATGCCCAAATTTTCATTTATAAATGTAAATGTCCCGGAGGCCAGATCAATACCTTCGCCTCCATGAAGATCAGCCAATAAAGTATTGTTGGTAACAGCAGCATTCAGATCAGATTTTTCACCAAGTACAGAAAGAGGTTTCAAAAAGACATCAGAACCGGATAGATTAACTGTCATGCGTGATTTTGCTTCAATTTGATAGTCAATTTGCCCCTGATCGCCTTTGTAAACGACGCCGTTAGATGATAAGATCAATGGTTTTTGATCAGTGCGATAACCCGAATAAATGAATCTCCCCTCCTGCTCATTATTAGCCAATTGAACCATCTGCTCCAGAATTGAAGCAATCTCTTCAGCCGACCCTTCACGAGTTATATCATCATAAGTACCATTAGCCATAGCAATGGCAATTTCATTAGCGCTGCTGTAAAGATCCTTGAGATCACTAAGAGAAGAGTCATAATTTTGCATCCATGTCAGCGCCTGCTGGTTATTATTCTGATACTGAGCGTTTTTAGCCAACTCGGTCCGGTAATTTAGATCACGCTGTACTCCAATGGGATCATCAGAGGGTTTGTTAATCTGACGTCCGGTTGATAGCTGAACCTGAAGATCCAGCAATCTGGATATCGATCTTTGCATATTAAAGACCGTATTATTGGCGATCATATTATTAGTTACGCGCATAATTCACATCCATTTTATCTCTGGTTGGGATCGGTGCCCGGCCTGGGACCGGTACGCCGTTTAGGAGATTGTCCGTTTTTGTATTCCACTTTAGCGGACTTGCCGTTCCCCTTATCATCTTCTTTACCTTTGATTTTGTTTTTCAACAGGTTGACAACACTGAAAAGATCCTCTTTTATCGATTTTGAAGCTTTCCGGTTTTCTTCCTGTATCTTCACATAAATTTCTTCGCGGTGGACGACTACATCGGATGGAGCATCAATCCCTATGCGTACCTGGCGTCCGTGTATTCCCAGTACGCTGATTTTGATACTATCTCCGATAGTAATGGATTCGCCCAACCTCCTTGTTAAAATAAGCAAGTGACCCTCCGTGGTGCTTACAGTTTTATGTCCGGCATCCCGCCTATCTTCCTACGATCCCCATCTTGGAGATCACTACTTCTAACGCCTCATCCATAGTCGTTATAACTCTGGCGGCAGCATCATAGGCATGTTGAAATTTTATCATATTGGCCATCTCTTCATCCAGAGAGACCCCTTCAATTGATTCTTTAGAGTTCTGTACTTGTTGAACAACCAGCGCATAGTTTTCAGATAAAGAGATTGCTTCACTGGTTTCCACACCCAGATTACCTACAATACTGTTGTAATAATCATTAATAGTGGAAGATCCATTCAGCATTACTCTTTCATTTCTGATATTTTGAATAGATAGAGCGATTGTTCCATCACCCCGCTCGCCAGAACCTGACGCGGCTATCTTATCCGGGAAAAGCTCAATAGTATTGTTCAGTCTTATTGTGCCGGCGGTCAGATAATTTGTATCAAAGAAATCCAATCCGGTGGTTCCGTCCAAGCCGTACCCGGATTGATGGATTTTGTTAACCTCTTCGATGACTGATTTGGCTAATGTATCGAGTTCCTCAATATATCTTGGTATTAATTCATCTCTGGTATCAACCAACCCTTTTAACTGGCCATTGATATTGGTAATCTGGATATCAGTCCCTTCCCAAACCAGTTCATGGGACATCCTT